>NZ_JANDBC010000002.1:300000-569023 GCF_024320785.1 Gracilimonas sediminicola | reverse complement strand
GTGGTTTCAACAGTAGGCTGGCTGGACAGTTCGTCGTTAAGGGAAGCGTCGGTAACCGAAGCACATCCGAAAGACAGAGAAACGATAGCGATGAGGGCGAAAAGAGATTTAACAGATTTCATAACAGTAAAGGTTTTGTAGTTGATTGAGTTAAGTGGTTGTTGGGTGGTGGTGACTACCAGGGTTTTTCAACGATAGGCTTCACATCTGCGCCGCCGGAGAACACGCCGTTGTCGGTAGTAGTGGTTTCAACAGTAGGCTGGCTGGACAGTTCGTCGTTAAGGGAAGCGTCGGTAACCGAAGCACATCCGAAAGACAGAGAAACGATAGCGATGAGGGCGAAAAGAGATTTAACAGATTTCATAGTAGTAATGGTTTGTTGATTAAAATTTGGGTTAAGTACAAGAGTGTCTTGAACTCTATTTGTTACAATTTTATTTAAAGTCAATATTTTGGCTTCAAAACACATCTATACTCCAGTAGAAGAGTGTTTTTTAACCTATTTGTTACACATCTAATCTAAATTTTAATATTTATAGCCGCCACTAAAAGATTAAAAAGGATTAATAATTCAAAAAAAATCACTTATTATTGAAGCTGTAAACATTTTGATGGATTATAAGATGTGGTAATCATATGCTGGTTATCGCATAAGGAAAAGGCACAAAGAGTGCTGAAAATTTTAATTAGTGGTTGGTTAGTTTGGCACAACTCAGAGTTGATTATTCAGAATTAGTGGAAGCGCTCCAGAAAGGGAATGATGAAAAAGCCAGTGAGCTTTTATCGGAAGTGATACCCAGGCTTGAGGACTATCTTCAGGTGGTAATGAGTGCTGAAGCAAACGCTGCAAAAGAATGTGTGCAGCAGGCTTTCCTGGATGTGTTTGAACAGGTCCGAAAAAACAACATCAAGAACAGTAAATATATTTTCAGTTACCTGATCAAAGCCTGCCGGCACGAGTATCTTCGCTATGTAAAGCGGCAGCACAAGTTTAATTACGACGATGAGGCTTTTAATGAAGTATATGAGTCCGAAGAGCAGTTCAAGAATCTTTTGGATAAAGAACGGCAGCGCATATTGGAAGAATGCCTGAGCGAGCTTCGTAAAAAATCGCGTGAATTTATCGAGTATTTCATGGATAAACCCGATGCCAGCACTGATGATGCCGTTCAGGAGTTCGACCTCTCTAACGCCAACGTGCGTACGCGCAAGCACCGAATTCTAAGCCGGCTACACCACTGTTATAAGCGTAAATCCAATCAATAGGTTTAGAAATTAATTCTAAATCCCGAGGTCGTTACATTGATGCTTTCCGTTAACTGCATCAGATCTGAAGTGATGGGACTGTGCAGAAAGTATAGCACCAGGTCGAAGGCAAGCAAAAATCCTCCTTGTACGATCAATGATTTCCCATACCCTTTAAGTCGGGAGGACTTCTTTCGTATACCCCGTTCCCATAGCCAGGCTCCGGTTGCCATATACCCCACATCTAACCCGGTGTTTAAGAGCAAGAACTTGTCCAGTTTCTGAAGTTCATTTAGAGACTGAGTATAGCTGAGGGAGGCTACATCCATTTGGGAAATATTATAAAGAGCAAAGCCGGCAATTCCCGCGTTTACAAGATTCCACCCGGCATTCATTTGATGAAAATATTTAGTTGATTTCTCGCTCAGAAAATACCCTGTTGAGCCGGATAAAATGTTCAAAGTTGCCCAACTTCCAAGAAAAATCATTCCTTTTTTTTGCAGATCATATGATTTTTGTGCGTGAAATTGAGCGTCAAAAGTACTGTTTTGTGCGTGTAACATTTCGGGGGAAATGAGAAAAAAGGCTCCCAAAAAAAGGAAAATAAAAGGCAAAATTTGCTTGTAACACATTTTTAGTCAAGGCTAAGAATTGACGGATATTTGTATTATCTCCTGCTCAACAATCGCAAAAACAGATTCATTCTGTGCGGGATTTATTCTGTAACTGCCGGTAAAACTTCCAAAGGCCGGGAGTAAGGCAGCTTGTTTGCCAAAGTAAAAGCAGGGTACATAAAGCTGTTGCCGTCCTTTCCCTTTGAGCTTAACGGCCGGATGAATATGCCCGGATATGCAATAGGAGTTCGAGCCCCGGTTTTCGGATTCATCGTGGAGGAAAGTAAATGGAGTAGCGTGAAATTGGTTCACACAATTCAACCCCATCTTTTCATATTCAAAACCGGTTAAGAGGTCATGGTTTCCGATAGTAAGTATCATTTCCGTAGCCGCATGGGCCTGCCTCCATTCTTTGAATTGCTCGATTTCGTTGTTCGATTCACTGTGAAATAAGTCGCCGAGGAAGAGTATTTTTTCAGGCTGGGTCTTCTCAACAAGTTCATTTAATCGGGTGATGTTGGACTCATTAACAGAGTTTGGTACCGCGATTCCATGTTTACGGAAATGGCCTGATTTCCCGAGATGTACATCGGACACCACGAGCATTTTTTGGTCTTTCCAGAACAAGGCTTTTTGCGGGAGCAGCTTTAATGTTTGGTTTTTAAGTTTAAACTGTTGTGCGTTCTTGAAACTCATTTCACATGTTTTTCTAATTGCAGCTGCATTTTTTTGATGCGGTCCGTCAGTTTCTCGGAGCTAAGCTTTTCTCTAAGGCGGTCTACCATAATAGGAAAAGCATAAGGAGTAAATCGCTCGGTAAGATTGAAAACAATTGTCTGTTCGGAAATCTTTTTCAGGGCTTTGCGTAGCCTTACCTCATCAAGCTGAATACTCATCACTTCATCAAAAGCCTGTTGAATGAGCAAATGATCAGGTTCGTGTTCCATAAACACATCAAAAAAGAGGCTGCTCGACATTTGAAGATGTTTGTTGGTTTTCGGTTGTCCCGGAAACCCCTGAAATACTAAGCCTGCTATCTGACAAATTTCTCTGAACCTGCGCTTGGCCAACTCAGCGCTGTTGATACTGGCCATGATGTCTTCCACAAGGTTATCTGCAGAAAACAGGTCCTTTTCCAAAGCTGCTTCGATGGGAATATCCTGATCGGAAAGTAATTCGAAGCCGTAATCATTCATGGCAATCGAAAACGTAATGGGAGTCATCTTGGAGAGGCGGTGGGCAATCAGGGCCGACATTCCTTCATGCACATAACGCCCTTCAAATGGAAAGAAAAATACGTGGCATCCTTCACGGGAAAAAGATTTTTCAATCAGAAACTGATCTTCATCAGGTAAAACAGACCAATCCCGCTGAATTTCAAAAAGCGGCTCCAGTTTTTTGAGCTCGACATCATCATAACCACCTGCAACGGCCTGATGCATTTTTTTGCGAAGAATATGGGTCATGTTAGAAGAAAGAGACATGCGCCCTCCCATATAGCTGGGAACTTTGGAAGAAGTGCCCTTTGCTCTTCGAACATAGACCGTCATGTCCTTCATTTTTATAAGCTCGAGATTACGGCCTGCAAACCAAAAGGTATCTCCAACATTAAGTTGAGCAATAAACCATTCTTCAACGGCTCCCAGTGATTTCCCGCTCATGTATTTTACCCGTAGCATGGCATCGCTGGCAATGGTTCCAATGCTCATACGATGCCGGCGGGCGATTTTCCGGCTGGTTACCTTATACAGTCCGTCCTCATCAATTTCTACTTTTGAATATTCGTTATATCTGCTCAGTGATTTTCCGCCAACGGTGATGAATAGCAGAATATCCTTCCATTCTTTTTCGGATAACGTTTGATAGGCGAAGGTGTCTTTTACTTCTGTGAAAATTTCATCGGGATAAAATCCATCTGAAACAGCAAGAGTTACCAGGTACTGAATCAATGCATCATAGGGTTTTAGAATCGGCTCGCGACTTTCCATTTCATCGGAGTGGATGGCCGATTTTAAGGCAGCAGCTTCAACCAACTCCAGGGCATGGGTGGGAACAAAATAAATTCTGCTGGTGGAACCGGGTTGATGTCCGCTGCGGCCGGCTCGCTGCATGAATCGTGCTACTCCTTTGGGACTTCCGATTTGGATCACGGTTTCAACAGGGCTGAAATCAACTCCCAAATCCAGGCTGGAGGTGCAAACGACCGCTTTTAAAATGCCCTCGTGCAGGGAAGCTTCAACCCAATCCCTTACCTTGCGATCGAGCGAGCCATGATGAATGGCGATGGCTCCGGCTAAATCTGGCCGGGCTTCCAGCAGGTTTTGGAACCAGATTTCTGATTGGGCACGGGTATTGGTAAAAATTAGGGTGGAGCGGCTTTCATCAATAATCGGGAGAATTTTTGGAAGCAGTTTCAACCCCAAGTGACCGTACCATGGAAAGTTTTCCATTTCATCGGGGAGGACGGAGATGGCTTCGATGTTTTTCGGAACGTTTGCCTTAATGATGACGGCTTCTTCATGATTAGGTCCCATCAACACATCCTGTGCTTCGTCAAGGTTCCCTATGGTAGCTGAAATTCCCCATACCTGTAGTTCTGGACGAAGTCCTTTTAGCCTTGATAGTCCAAGCTCTGTTTGAATACCTCGTTTCGAACCCAGTAATTCATGCCATTCATCTACAATTACCGTATCCAGATTTTTGAAATGCCGTTCATAGTTTTTCTGTGCTAATAAGATATGAACGCTTTCCGGAGTGGTGATGAGAACTTCCGGCATCTTCCGGTTTTGCTTTTGCTTTACGGATTGAGGCACGTCTCCGGTGCGTCGCCCGATTTCCCAGGGGATTCCTATTTCATCAACCGAGCTTTGAAGAGCTTTCTGAATGTCTTTAGCCAATGCCCTAAGCGGGGTGATCCATAAAACTTTCAGCCCGTTTTTGTCTTTCTTGCGGTACTGTTCAGGGTGTTCATCAATCCATTTGATAAGATTCGGCATGAACAAGGCGAAGGTTTTACCACTTCCGGTTGGGGCGTTTAGTAATCCCTTTTTACCATCAAGAAAGGCATCCCAAACCTCCTGCTGAAAAGGGAAGATATTCCAGCCCCGCGCTTCAAACCAGTGTTCAATAATTTGTTTGCCTTTACTCATCTATGTGCATAAAAAGGTTAAATCTTCTCAAAACGAGAGTTTGACTTGATTATCCGCAAAAAAACCTTCAACATCAGCAAAATTGAATAACCAAACTGAATAAAAAATGTGGCTTAATATAAAATCGTTCGACGAGTACAAAGAGAATTTTGAGGAAAGTAAAAAAGACCGGTTGAAATTCTGGGACCATGAGGCCGGAACGTTCTATTGGCGAAAGCGGTGGGATAAAACCCAAAGCGGAAGTTTTGAAGACGCGAATATTAAGTGGTTTGAAGGTGGTAAGCTGAATATCACTGAAAACGCCTTAGACCGTCACCTGAATACCATCGGTAATAAAACAGCATTTATATTTGAGCCGAATCACCCGGACTCCTTTCGTCGAACCATCACCTATAAACAGCTGCATGAAGATGTATGCCGATTTTCAAATGTGCTGGAGAGCAAAGGTGTTGAAAAAGGGGACCGTGTTGTTATTTATATGGCGATGACCCCGGAGCTTGTTATTGCAGCTCTTGCCTGTGCCCGTATTGGAGCCGTCCATTCTATCGTATTTGCCGGCTTTTCAGCTCAATCATTGTCAGAGCGAATCAACGATTGCGAGGCGAAGATGCTGATTACCAATGACGGACTTCGCCGTGGCGACAAGCACGTTCCATTGAAAGATATATCTGATGAAGCACTGGAAAGCAGCCCTTCTATTGAAAGCGTGATTGTATGCCAGCGCACCAACCGTGAAATTGACTGGAAAGAAGGACGGGATGAATGGTGGCATAACCTGATTCGTAATGCATCCAGAGAACATGAAGCGGTTGAGATGGATGCCGAAGACCCGTTATTCATTCTATATACTTCCGGTTCTACAGGCAAGCCAAAAGGTGTGGTACACACTTGCGGAGGCTATATGGTGTACACCAGTTATTCGTTCCGTCAGGTATTCCAGGTTGGAGCCGATGACATTTACTGGTGTACGGCCGATGCCGGTTGGATTACCGGTCACAGTTATATTATTTACGGACCGCTTTTTAACGGAGCAACGGGAATTATTTTTGAAGGAACCCCGACTTATCCGGACGCCGGTCGGCTTTGGGAGGTTGTAGAGAAATACGAGGTAACACATTTCTATACGGCACCGACCGCTATCCGTGCGCTTATGTCTTACGATATTGATTATGTGAAGAAGTACGACCTGAGTTCGTTGAAAGTGCTTGGCACGGTAGGCGAACCAATTAACGAAGAAGCCTGGCATTGGTATGATGAACATATCGGCGGTGGAGAATGCCCGATCGTAGATACCTGGTGGCAGACCGAAACGGGAGGAATCATGATTTCACCATTGGCCGGAATCACTCCAACCAAACCGGGATTTGCGACACTTCCATTGCCCGGAGTTTTCCCGGTGTTAATGGATGAAGATGGAAATGAGATTGAAGGAAATGATGTATCCGGAAATTTGTGTATCAAACACCCATGGCCATCTATAGCCCGAACGGTGTATGGAGATCATGACCGGTATATTCAAACCTATCTGAGTACCTATAAGGGCTATTACTTTACCGGCGATGGTTGTCGCAGAGATGATGACGGCTATTACCGCATTACCGGAAGGGTGGATGATGTGCTTAATGTTTCCGGCCACCGTCTGGGTACAGCTGAAATTGAAAATGCCCTTGACGAGCATAAGAAGGTAGTGGAAACGGCTGTTGTGGGTTATCCGCACGACATCAAAGGGCAGGGTGTCTTCGCCTTCATGATTTGTGATGAAGAAATCAAGGATCCGGAGGCGTTCAAAAAAGAGCTGAATGATCTGGTTACAAAAATCATCAGTCCTATCGCCAAGCCGGACAAAATCCAGATTGTTGCCGGATTACCGAAAACCCGTTCCGGTAAAATCATGCGCCGCATTCTTCGGAAGATTGCTGCCAATGATCTCGATAATCTTGGAGATACTTCAACGCTGCTGGATCCAAGTGTGGTAGAAGATATCAAGAAAGGCACGGCATATTAATTTCAGTAGGAGCGTATCATGTGATACGTTCCTACTATTATAAACCGATTAAATAACCTGCGGGCAGAAGTAATACACTGATCATCAGAATAATCAGTCGAAACCGGGTTCTGACAAACATAGGATGAAAGAAGAGTCCAAAGGTGAGAGGTTTTTCATTGGTCATCCAGTCATAATAATGATGACGGTGAACAGAGCCCAAAGCCATGGTTACATGTCCGTGCAGGATGGTAAGCATAAAAGGAACCGCAAAGAAAAAGGCGCCGATGTACCTGAAAAGGATATCCATGCCAATTAAGCCTGCTCCAAAATAATACGGCCACGCAAAAAGCACCATCATAGGTACGGTAAGCAACCAGTTGATGATAGAAATGCGTTTGTAATTCGATTCAGCTAATTCTGACATGAGGTAATTAGAGATTAGGGATTAGGGATTATGAATTTTGAATGTTTCATAAAGCAGATATTCAAAATTCATAATTTCAAATTTGGGAGGCAATAAGCATTTCGATCTCCCGGTACGGCATGTCAAACATTTTGGCCAGAGTTTTCTTGGTGATATGCTTTTTATAGGAATAAGTGCCGTTTCTTAGGGCTACATTTTCCCACAGACATTCCTTAACTCCACCGGCGTTTCCAATCGCTAAAATGTATGGTACCAGTACGTTATTAAGGGCGTAGGTAGCTGTTCGGGGTACATTTGCCGGAATATTGGGCACACAATGATGAATGACATCATGCTCAGAATAAACAGGATTGGAATGGGTGGTAGGCCGGCTGGTAGCCACACATCCACCCTGATCAATAACTGTATCCACGATTACACTTCCGGCCTTCATTCCGGCCACCATTTCATCGGTTACCCAGCAGGGCGAACGCTCACCTTCGGCCATGGCTGCGCCAATGATAATATCCGCAAATTTAAGGGCGGTACTTAAATACTGATGATTAGCTACAGCCGTAATGATTCGCCGGTCGAGGGCGTTTTCAAGCCGTCGCAGAGCGGTTAAATCGGTATCCATTACAAAAACCTGTGCGCCATAACCGAGAGCTGTTCGGGCTGCATATTCGCCGGTAATGCCGGCTCCCAAAATAACCACGGTGGCAGGCGGGACCCCGGAAATTCCGCCCAACATAATACCTTGTCCGCCGCTCATGCTCTCGAGGTAGTGAGCTGCAATTTGTACCGACATTGACCCTGTAATTTCATGCATCATACGCACGATGGGAAATTCCTTGTCTTCCCCCCGGATAAACTCATAGCCAATCCCGGTTATGGACTTTTCGGTAAGAGCTTTCAGGTAATCTTCGGTTTGGCTGCCCATGTGGAGAGCTGAAATCAAAGCTTGTCCCGGTTGCAAAAGCTCGAACTCATCTTTAGTGAGCGGTGCTATTTTGAGAATTAAATCCGATTTTTTAAAAACATCTTCGGGGGAATAGGCGATTTCGGCACCCGCATCGGCATACTCGCGATCGGGGAAGTTGGCATCCTCTCCGGCTCCCTTTTCGATGAAAATCTCGTGTCCGTTTGCCTTCAGGATGGAAACACCACCGGGAGTCAGCGAAACGCGTCGTTCGTCAAAAGAGATCTCTTTCGGTAAACCAATTTTCAGGGAAACTTCACTTTTGGAACGCATGAGATGTTTCTCAAGCGTCTTCAGACCAATCTGTTCCGTATCCAAAGGTTTAATGTCCATATACCGCAGGGCTTAGGTGAATTTCGGGAAGATAGGGAATTTTAGGGAGGGATAAAGTGGGGAGTGGAAGAGTGAATTGGTAATAAAGTGATGAAGTGATTAAACAAAACATCACCCTATCACCTTATCACTTTGTCACTCACCGATTAATCCCCGGAATTTGGCTTCATCTAAAACAGGGACTCCGAGTTGATTAGCTTTATCAAGTTTGCTTCCGGCTGATTCCCCGGCTAATACATAGTCTGTGTTTCCGCTGACCGAAGAGGCTGTTTTACCGCCGTGCTTTTCAATGAGATCAGTGGCTTCTTTTCTTGTATAGGTTGGGAGTGAACCGGTAAGAACAAACTTTTTGCCCTCAAATATGTTGGAGGCCAGCTCTTCTTCTTCCTGTTCAAACTGAAGGCCTTTCTCGCCCAAATGTTGTACAATCGCCCGGTTCTTTTCATTGCTGAAGAAGTCAACCACCGACTCGGCTATTCTGGGTCCAATAGAATCTACATCGGTCAGTTCTTCTTCACTAAGTGACTGCAGCTTCTCCATGGTTTTAAATGCTTTGGCTAAATCTTTAGCCACTGTTTTGCCGACAAAGCGAATACCCAGCGCGTAAATAACCCGCTCAAAGGGTTGTTCCTTACTTTTTTCGATGGCGTCTATCAGGTTCTGCGCACTCTTTTCAGCCATACGATCCAGTTCCACAATCTGCTCTTTCTGCAAGTCATATAAGTCAGCATAGGTTTTGATCAGTCCTTCAGAAACCAGCTGATCAACAACAGATTCGCCCAATCCTTCAATATCCATGGCATCCCGGGAAGCAAAATGCTCGATGCGGATGCGAACCTGTGGCGGACAAGTAGGGTTCACACAACGCCAGGCAACTTCATCTTCGTATTTGATGAGCTCAGAGTCGCAAGCAGGACAGGTTTTCGGAAACTTGAACGGCTCACTTCGATCCTCACGATCCGGATTGACTACACTTATTACCTGTGGGATAATTTCCCCGGCTTTTTCAACCACAACGGTATCACCGATACGAATGTCTTTTCGCTGAATTTCATCTTCATTATGCAGAGAAGCTCGTTTCACAGTAGTGCCGGCCAGTTCAACAGCTTCCAGCTCAGCAACCGGTGTGATTGTTCCCAACCGGCCTACCTGCAGGGTAATGTCGTTAATAGTAGTGGTGGCTTGCTCGGCTTCAAATTTGTAGGCGATGGCCCAGCGAGGGAATTTAGAAGTCGTTCCCAGTTCTTCCCGCAAATGGCTTTGATTTACCTTTATTACCACACCGTCTGTCTCATAAGGAAGCTTGTGGCGCAAATCATCCCACTCTTTGATGATGCTATGAACTTCATCGATAGATGAAAAGACTTCATAATATTCCGAAACAGGTAGCCCAAATTCTGCTAAAAGTTCAGCTTTACGGAACTGAGTTAAGGAATCGTCTTCTTCATCCAGCAGCAAATCAAAAGCAAAAAAGCGGATGGGACGCTGTGAGACGGCTTTCGGATCCTGCATTTTCAAAGATCCGGCGGTGGAATTTCTGGGATTTGCAAAAACAGCGAGTCCTTGTTCTTCCCGGTGTTGATTCATTCGTGCGAAAGCTTCGCGCTCCATGTAGGCTTCTCCACGAACTTCAACAACCCGTGGATAATCTCCCTGTAAAGTAAGAGGGATATCGCGAATAGTTTTCACGTTGTTGGTGATGTCATCCCCCTGCTGACCGTCACCGCGGGTGGCACCCAGGACTAATTCACCATTTTCGTATCGAAGCCGGAGTGAGGCGCCATCAAATTTAAGCTCCACCATATATTCATAATCTTCATGGCCGAGTATTTTCTTAACCCGTCCGTCAAAATCATTCAGTTCTTCCTCGTTGTAGGTATTGTCTAAGCTGAGGAGTGGGACCGGATGCTGAACAGTTTCAAAAACGGAAGAAACTTCACCCCCGACCCTTTGTGTTGGAGATTCCGGATCGTGAAGCTCAAATTCCTTTTCCAGCTGTTCGAGTTCTTTGAGTGTTTCATCAAACTTTTTGTCGCTCATAAAAGGCTGAGCATCCTGGTAATAGGCTTTGTTGGCCTGGTCAAGAAGATCACGAAGTTCGTTTACGCGTTCCCGGGCTTCTTTCTTAGTCATTTTAAATGCTGCTATAATCTGATTCTGTACACGGTGCTATCTGGTGGGCCTACGCTGAGCGGAAACTCGCTTGGGGGAGGAGCAAGGTATCGGGGCTGATCGAGCACATCCCGTGTTATCATGATTGAGTTGAACGCTGAATTGAAATAATTCTGCCGTGGGTTTTCAATTACATGTCCATTGAACATCAACAATAACCGGCTATATTGACCGCGAACAAGCAGTGTGTCACTGAAATCGAAATAGTATGACTCACCTTGCTCCATCCAAAAAGGGTTAGTACGCCAGTTCAAGTCGCTGGTCACCCGAACGGGTTCAAGTTGACCGTAGGCGGCATAAACAGAGATGGTAAGCGTATCTCCCAGTTCAATGGGGCCCGCCGGCGATGTTTGCTCGTTTTCAGCAGCTGGCGTTTCACCTGTTTCAGTTTCATTATTCTCTGTGATAGCGGTGGAATCTACCGGAGCAGGTGGAATGGCATTTTGATCAGATTGTCCGGTTGTTGGCTGCTCGGTTTCTGCGGTTTCACTTTGGAAGATCGAGCCGATATCATCCCAGAAGATATATCCGGTTGTGCCAAGAGCACCTACAATCACTAAAATCAATATCACCAACCAAACTCTGGAGTCTTTACTCGCTGTTGTAAACTTACGGCCCATATCTGCCCAGTTAATCGGGTCTTCTTCGGGGGGTGGTGGAGTTCTTTTCGGTTCATTGGGTTCCGGCTTGGGTTTCGTTTCCTCAAAAGCAGGTTTGTCATCATCAGGGCTTTCAGAAGGGAGGGTGTCTTTGGGGGCTAAATCAAACTGTGATTCAATTTCGTCTTCCGTGGAGTCTCCAATCAAGCTACCTGTGTAGGTGCCTTCTTCCACTTCATCGAGCGCTTGAACAATTTCATCATCTTCAATTTTCAAAACCTTGGCATAGCTTCGTACAAAGCTGCGAACATAAGTTTTGTTCTTGCCCTTGTCAGAAAATATGCTGTCATCCTCAATGCTTTTCAGCGTGTTAAGAGGAATTTTAATAGCATTTTGTATATCCTCTAATGAGAGGTTTTGGCTTTTACGTATAGAGGCAAGGTCTTTTCCCAGAGACATATAAAATAATTTAGGTCTGCTTACAAAATTATAAGAAGCTAAGTAATTAAATGTGATAGGAAAAGCAAACTTTTAGCTTTAATTGATGCGGAAAAATTATGTTGCTTACAAAATTTAAAGAGGGCGTTTTAGAAGTTTTATTTCCCAAAGTATGTACGGTTTGCGGGCTGAAGCTATCGACGAATGAAAACTTTGTATGTACGGTGTGTCTAAAAGATAAATTTGAGGAAGCTTACCGGGGTGGAAAACAAGCTTCAAGTGATATCCTGCTTCCGGAAGGGATAAGCCTGCAGCATGCGCTCTGGAATTTTGACAAAGGCGGGCATTTGCAGGAGCTTTTGCATCAGCTTAAATATAACCGGTTGATCGGAGTTGGCGAAGATGTGGGTCGTCAGCTTGGTAAAAGCCTGCTCGGTAATCCTCTGTTTGTCAACGGAATCAAAAATAAGAAGGCCTTGCTGCTTCCGGTTCCCCTTCATAAAAAGAAAAGAAGAATGCGGGGTTATAATCAGGCTTTCCATATTGCAAAAGGTGTAGCCGAGGTGACGAATCTTCATATTGTAAGGCAGGAAACGGTCATCCGGACTAAGAATACGAGCACACAAACCGGGTTTTCTCTTGAAAAGAGAAGGAAGAATATTTCCGGGGCTTTTCAGGTTCAGAATCCCGAAGCCATTGAGGATGCCGTTTGCATTGTGATTGATGACGTGTTCACCACCGGAGCCACTACCTTTGAGCTGGCATCCAAACTGAAGAAAGCCGGTTGTAAAGAAATTATGATAGCTACGGTAGCCCAGGCCTGAAACCTTCTTTATTAAAGCCTATATTTGGACATGGAAAATTTTAAAAGAGGACGTTTTGAATGGCAGATGCTTGAGCTTCCGGATGGAATAACCACCTCCAACGGAAACTGGTATCATATTACACGGGATGGAATTGAGAAATACGTGCCGGGCTTGCTGAAAGAAAAACCCCTGGAACAAATCATTCAGGAAGCCGATGCCTGGGTGAAAAGCTCTAACGGGCTGGCATTGATGCTTTACTTCATCCTCGTTTATGCTACCGTTGATGCGTTATGGGCTTTTATAATTTCGCTGGGCGTTTATTTTTTGTGGTACTTCAATACCGGTGTGTTTGTGAATGTGATTTCTACGCCGATTGCCCGCTTGCTGAATAAAGACGGATTCATCTATACCGTTTCCGGGGTATTCCTGATTGGAATTAGTCTTAACGACTTAATAGCCGGTGTCGGGATAAGCGTTGAGTTTAATGCACTTTGGTATGGATTAGGACTGTTCTTTCTTTTCAAAGTGGGGTTGTTGTCTCTTCTTATTCAATTTGTTCGAAATAAGTTCTTCGATAAACCAAAAGTCCCCAAACCGGACCGTGTTCTGAATATGCTGCTCATCCGATATGGAATGAAGCACGGCATCCTAACCGGTAAAATCGAAGACATGGAGAAAGAGCTTATCCGTATTGCCAATTATCATAAAGGGAAGAAGAGTTGACGGCAGGATCTCTGAAGGATTGTAAAATCCTGATTTTGGGTTTATTGATTATAACCGGCTGTTCAGGGTTCAGGAATGGGTTAAAGCCTGAAATTGAACAGAAAAAAGTGTTTTTGACTACCGAGTATTATGAGTTTGAAAACCGGACAAAGTTCTTTTCAGAACCTACAAAAGCAAAGATCGATGAATCATCTGCAGTAGATTCTGTGGCGAGCCTGATACTCGAACAGCTCATGCATTCCTATCCGCAGTTTACTCATTTTTCAATAACCGGTGATTCTACTTCAGCTGATTTAATTGTATCCGTGTCAAACATTCGATTAAGAAGGCGGATATACAGCATTAATTTTCTGCATATTGGTCCACTTTATGATGTAAAAATGGAAGTCCAAATCAGGCAGAAAAAAGGAGGCCAGTTTAAATATACAGCCAGAAGCATTGCCAACATGGCCTGGGAAAATTTTGATCATAGAATTGCCTATTGGATGACGCCTCAGGAAAAAAGGAATACTGAATATCAGCACCACAATTATATAATTGCACTCAAGAGGGCTTTTTATAACCTTTACATCCACTTATTCAGATATAAGCCACATATAAATGAAGCAACTATTCATCATTCGTCACGGAGAGACGGATAACAATAAACAGCATATCATTCAGGGGAGGAGCCTGGATGCTTCCATCAATGAGTTGGGACGATTGCAGGCCGAGGCTATTCGTGATGCTCTTGAACCCTTTGAAGTACATAGAATTGTAGCAAGCGGATTACGCAGAACTCACGAAACGGCTCAACCTTTGGCATCCCAAAGAAAGCTGGATGTCCATAAGTTCCCGGAACTGGATGAAATTAATTTTGGCGTTCTCGAGGGAAAGGTTTTCACTGAGATTAAAGATGAGGTCATGGAAGTACATGAAAAATGGAAAAGCGGGAATGTAGATTATGCTCCTAAACATGGAGAATCTCCCCGCGAAACCTATGCAAGAGCCAATACCAAAGTAGAGGAGGTCCTGGAGTCATCAACCGAGGAAAGCATTGTGTTTATGATTCATGGCCGACTAACCCGCATTTTATTATCCGAATGGTTGGGGCATGGGTTACAAAACATGCACAAAATTGAACATCAAAACGGGGCCATCAACCATCTTACCTGGCACGATGGAAAGTTTAAAGCCGTGGAGCTCAATAAAACCGACCACCTGATGGAGCTGGTGTAACCGATTTATTGTTATCATCCCGCTTACATTATTTCCTTATATTCTAAGTCTGTAAAAGAACCATTTCAGCCTGCTTTGGGTTTTATGACCGAAAGCAAAATTAACTGATATTTATGAGTGAAAAAGTAAGATCCATGTTTGCCGACATTGCCGATGATTACGATCGGGTAAACAGCGTATTATCATTCGGGGTGCATCACGCATGGAGAAAAAAAGCGGTATTGGAAAGCGGAGCTCACGAAGGGGATCACGTTCTTGACTGTGCGACAGGTACCGGTGATTTGGCGATCGAATTTAAAAAGGTGGTGGGGGAATCCGGTTATGTACTGGGAACCGATTTCTGTGCGCCCATGATTGAGCCGGCTCCTGAAAAAGCAGAAAGTGCCGGCCTGAAAATCGATTTTGAAGTCGCCGATGCAATGAACCTTCCCTATGAAGACGACAAATTTGATATCTCCAGTATCGCATTCGGTATCCGAAATGTGGATGACCCGGTAGTTGCTCTTAAAGAACTGGCACGTGTGGTGAAACCGGGTGGAAGGGTAACGGTGCTGGAATTCGGACAACCCAAAGGACTCATGAAATATCCGTACGAACTCTACAGTCAGCATATTATGCCGGCTATTGGCGGATGGCTCAGCGGAAATCGGGAAGCTTATACCTATCTGCCACGGACCAGTGCAGAATTCCCGGCCGGTGATAACTTTTTAGCTTTGATGGATGAATCGGGTTCTTTCAAAGAGAAGCGAGCCGTTAAGCTAACCGGTGGCATCGCATACGTTTATGTAGGAGTGGTTCAATAATTGTATATTCAAAAATTCATTCAGGCCACTAAATCTCTAAAGCACTATAAGAGATTAGGACTTTAACATTTCGTGATTTAGAATTTTTGTGGCGGATTAACAAAACAAACAAGTTTTATGAAGATAGAAGACATCAAAAAAGTTCTCCCTCACCGATATCCATTTTTACTTGTAGACCGGGTGCTGGAGCTTGAGGAAGAAAAAATCAAAGCCCTCAAAAACGTAACGGCTAACGAAGAGTTTTTTAACGGCCACTTTCCCGGTCAGCCTATCATGCCCGGGGTGTTGCAGGTTGAGGCATTGGCTCAGGCCGGCGCTATCATGCTGATGACCCAGAAAGCGGAAAACCCTGATGAGACCCTGATGGTATTCACCGGAATCAATAACTGCAAGTTCAGAAGACAGGTAGTTCCCGGAGATCAACTGATCTTGGAAGTGGAAATGGGCTCTATGCGACGTAATTTCGTAACCATGAAAGGCAGGGCCACTGTTGATGGTGAAGTAGCCTGTGAACTGGAAGCATCGGCAGCATTGGTGCCGAAGGATAAAGCATGAGCACTCAAAAAAATTCGGATCGCCCGGTAAAGATTACAACCCAGACGGTGGTTGATATGAAAAGAAAAGGCGAGAAGATTTCCATGCTTACCGCCTACGATTTTACCATGGCTCAGATTATTGATCAGGCCGGAATTGAGATCATTTTGGTGGGAGATTCAGCCAGTAACGTAATGGCAGGTCACGAAACCACGGTTCCGATGACTCTGGACCACATGATCTACCATACCTCGTGCGTAGTTCGCGGTGTGGATCGGGCTTTGGTTATAGCTGATCTGCCCTTTATGAGCTATCAGGTAACCACGAAAGAGGCTTTGATCAGTGCGGGACGCATGATGAAAGAAGCCGGAGCCCACGCTATTAAAATGGAAGGCGGTAAACCGATCATAAATTCGGTGAAGAAAATTGTGGAAGCAGGCATCCCGGTGATGGGCCACCTTGGGTTGACCCCACAAAGCATTTATAAATTTGGAACGTATAAAGTTCGCGCCACCGAAGAGCAGGAAGCTGAAGAGCTGATCCGGGACGCCAAGTTACTCGAAGAAGCCGGATGTTTTTCAATCGTATTAGAAAAAATTCCTGCAAAACTTGCTGCAAGGGTTACGGAAGAAATTTCAATTCCAACCATAGGAATCGGAGCCGGAGCCGGTTGTGACGGCCAGGTTCTTGTTATCCATGATATGCTCGGACTCAACAAGGAATTCAATCCTCGGTTCCTGAGAAGATATGCGGATTTAAATACAGTAATGACTGACGCTGTTCAGAATTATATCAAAGACGTTAAGAGCAAAGATTTTCCAAACGAAGAAGAACAGTACGGCGGATGAGCGATTCAAAAGAGCGACCTTTTATTTTAGTAAGTAACGACGACGGAATTTTCTCACCCGGTATTAAAGCGCTTGCCGAAGTAGCTGCCGAATTCGGGGATGTATATATCGTAGCACCTGATAAAGAGCAAAGCGCGGTAGGACATTCCATAACCATTCAGGTTCCGCTTCGGTCAAGTAAGTTCACTGTGGCAGATAAATACGAAGGAGAGGCCGTAAACGGTACCCCGGCTGATTGTGTGAAATTAGCTCATGGCCAGCTTTTGGACAGAAAGCCTGATTTAGTGGTTAGCGGAATTAACCATGGAAGTAATGCCGGCATCAATATCATGTATTCCGGGACCGTAAGTGCCGCGACTGAAGGAACCATTTTGGGGTATCCATCCATTGCAGTAAGCTGTACGGATTTCAATGAGGATGCCAACCTTCGCGGATGTCAGGAAGCCGCCCGACGGGTGATAAAACATGTACTGGAAAACGGGTTACCAAGAGGGGTTACGCTGAACGTAAACGCTCCTGCCGGTGAATTTACCGACATCAAATGGACACGCCAGGCCGATAGCCGATATGTCGAAGAATATGAAAGCCGAACCGATCCATTCAACAGAGCTTACTACTGGCTGACCGGTAAATTCGAATTACTGGACGAAGGAAAAGATTCGGACATTCATGTGCTGAATGAAGGGCTGGCTTCGGTTACGCCTATTCAGTACGATCTTACTGCTTATGATTTGTTAGAGGGAAAAGAAGACAGCGACCTGCAAGAGTAGTAATCACTCCCGACCGGATTTAATAAAGTCGGTTACGACGCAGAGCGTCTTAACCAGGTAAAATTTACTCGCACTTTCGAAGGAGATTTTAGCCTCCTCCATGTAGTTGGTGAAAAGAGTATATGCTGAGTAGCTTTTCTATATTTTTTCCGACTTCTCTTCCCGATAATCAGGGCTCCTTCCCAAGAAGAGAGACTTGATTGCCTTTTAATGATTGTGAGTTTTGTTTAGGTAATTAATCTTTTAAAAAGCGTCCTTCTCCTTGATAAGGAGAAGACAGAAGAGGTCGAAGAATACGGCAGTATGCTTACTATTTTGTGAGACTGATCAGTGCCCGCTTTTAGCCAACCGTTTCAGCAGGTTTAACCAAAACTTCTCGTAGATCTTTTGTGATTCCTTATTCATTTGTAAGTGCATCTGAGCCAAATGGGAAAGAGGAACCGTTTCAAGGTGTGTTCCCCATTTTGCGCTTTCAACAGAAACAAAAGCATCATTTTCGCCTTCTTTTTCAAAAATCTGGCTGTTTTGAAATTTCAGCATTGGGTTGATAGAGAATTTGGTTCCCTTTCCAACAGCTGCGGTGTAAGAATAGTAAGCTACATCTTCGGCATCGGGGTGTTCCGGATTGAAAACATCGGTCACATATCCGCACGTAAGTTGCTCCAGTGACCCGAGGGCATCACTTTTTGTTTTCGGATACATGTTATCTCCAAACCAATCGAACATTTCACTGAGTTTTTCAGTAACCAATTCCGGGGCTTTCAAAACTAAATCTGCCAGGCTGGAACCGTGGTGGGGAGTAGCAATGGTGGTGAGGCTTGCAACCCGATGGGCAATATCCAACTTGGATAGGGCGCAACGCATATCGAGTCCGCCCATGCTGTGCGAAACCACATTAACCTTTTCACAACCATACTCTTTGCAAAATTTATCAATGAGTAAAACCCAGTTTTTAGCCCGCGTTTCGATCCGGGCATAAGGCACAACATTAGGAGCGATAGCCGGTACTCCATGGGCCCTGATTTGCATACACGGGTCGTGCATAGGGCCTGACTTTATCACCGAACCTATAGCTCCGTAACCGTGGCACATAAACACAGGGTATTTAAGCTGTACCATATCCGGCTGTGGAAACTCCTTCAGCTCAAATCGTTTTAAAAGGGTGGATCGGTCGGGCATGTTATTCTTTTGGGGTAGCTAAACTGTCCAGTTCAGGGTTAGTGGTTAAACGGATGGATCTCAAAACGGTTCCCTGATCATAAATGTAAATATCCATATCATGGGAAGGAAAATGCACTTTGGCCGGCGCCTGCATGTCATACTTGAACAAATCCTTATGTAAATCAACATGAAAAAGCGTTTTTGAAAATCTCGATGGCACCTCAATACGATATTCCTTTCTGGTGAAGATGGTATCAATTCTTATGCTCGATACCCTTATTTGCTCAGCCTTGATTTGGGCATCCTGAATATGAACATTCAGGAGCGAGTCGAGCTCACGAGCATTTTCAATTTGATAGTTCTTGTAATCAGGCGAAGCTGCCAGAATAATTCCGCTTACGATACATGACAGCACTAGCAACACTGTGACTAACTTCTTTCCGTTTTTCTTATCCAGCATAAACCGGGTTGGGTTCTTAACTTCTTAGATTTACCTTAGGCTGAATCTATAAACTTCTGCCGAAAAAAAGATATGTCTTTTCAGATTCAAAAAATTGAAACACAACAACATATAAACGATTTCCATCATCTACCCGAACGGCTGTATAAAGATAACAGCTGGTATCGGCCGCCTTTTCGGTTTGAGGTTGAAAATGTATTCAATCGGAAAAAAAATGAACGGTTCCGGAAAGGGGGAGAATGTGAGCGATTTCTGGTTCTGGAGAATGGTGAAGTTGTCGGCCGGTTTGCTGTATTTATCGATCCTGAAAAAGATGAGCGATATGACCCAAAGCTTGGGGGAATTGGTTTCATGGAAATGGAAAATATTCCGGGCATAGCAGAAGCAATTATCAGCTTTGCAAAAAAATGGCACCAGGAAAGGGGATATGCAGGATTTCGCGGTCCCATTAATTTTGGAGAGAATGATACTTTTTGGGGCATTCAAATCGGAGGGTTTGAAGATCACAATGTATATGGTATGCTCTATCATCATACATATTATGAAGAGCTGATAGAGGAAACGAATCCCGAAAAGTTTGATGATGTGTACATGTATCAGCTGGATTTAGAACAGCCTTTGCCCGAACGATTACTCAGAATAACAGAGCGGCTGAGATCAAAAGATCACATTGAAGTTCGTCCAATTGATAAAAAGAACCTGGAACGGGACGGGGAAATGATCCGGCAAATTTACAACCGGGCATTTAGTGATCAGGTGGTGCAGGAGCGGGAAGATGAATTTATAGGAATTTCGCGGGAAACCATTCGGCAGATGATTAAAAAGCTGAAACCGGTGTTGATGCCTGAAACATCTCCCATTACCTTTGTTAATGGTGAACCGGCTTCATTCCTGGTCAGTGTTCCGGATCTTCATGAAATATCAGCTAAGACCGGCGGGACGTTAAAATGGTGGCAGCTGTACCATTTGATTGGTTTTAAAAGAAGAGCCGAAAAATTCCGCCCGCTGGCTTTTGGAACCGATCCTCGCTTTCGGGGGAGGGGACTGGAAGCGCTGGTGTTTGTTGAGGGATTTAAGTGGACGCGAGAACACTATCCGAACCTGAAGGTGCTGGAAGGCGGTTTCGTCAGCGAAAAGAACTGGATCATGCGCCGTAGCCTGGAAGCACTGGGCTGCGAAATCGCTAAAACGTACCGGGTGTACAAGTGGATGTGTGGGTGATTAGGTGATGAGTGATGTCATCTTGAGGAGATCTCGATCTAATTCAAGCGTCCGCTTGGATGGGGCTTTAGCTACATATGTTTTGATACAACATCGCACAAGTGGACACTTGCGCTTTTTGAGATTAGCATACCAGGTTCAATTTATGAACTTTTAATATCACCTTATCACTTAATCACTTCATCACTCTCAACTTCTAAAAATCGTATTCAGGATCTCAATCGAAATGTCTTTTTTGCTTCCCTGAAATTTTTGCTCAGAGTCTTTGCTCAGCAGGTGGACCGAATTGGTATCAGCTTCGAAGCCGGCGTCTTTGTCGTTTAAAGAATTAGCGATAATAAAGTCGGCGTTCTTCTTATTCAGCTTGGTAGTTGCATTCTCGATCAGGTTTTCTGTTTCCATGGCGAAACCGATCAGAATCTGTCCTTTTGGTTTATGCTCACCCAGCCATGAAATAATATCCGGGGTTTGCTTCAGCTTAATCTCATTGTCGGCTTTATCTTTCTTCACTTTATTTTGGTGCACTTCTTCGGGGGTGAAGTCAGAAACAGCCGCTGCCATGATGATCACATCTGCAGCAGCATATTGCTTAACAGCATCAAATAAATCGGCCGTACTGGTAATTTTAACGGAGTGGATGTCTTCCGGTGTGGGAATTGAAAGAGGGCCGTGAATCAACGTTACGTCTGCGCCCAGGCTTTGAGCAGCCTCCGCCATAGCCACGCCCATTTTTCCGGAACTTGGATTTGAAATAAATCGAACCGGGTCTATGTGTTCACGGGTGGGACCGGCAGTTACAACCACTTTTTGTCCTTCCAGCGGCCCTTCAATAGATCCGATGATATCAGAAGATTTTTCAAGAATGGCTTCAATTTCAGGCAAGCGACCTTTACCTTCCAATCCACTGGCCAGGTAACCGGATTCCGGCTCTAAAACGTGATATCCGTTTTCTTGTGCCTTTTTCAGGTTATCTGAGACGCCCGGTGCTTCATACATCTCTCCGTCCATGGTCGGACAAATTAGAATGGGGCATCGTGCAGCCAGTACGGTGCTTGTCAGCATATTGTCAGAAAGGCCGGTAGCGATTTTGGCAAGCGTGTTGGCCGTGCAGGGAGCAATCACAAAAAGATCAGCCCATTCGCCCCAGTTAATATGGCGGGTCCAGTCGCTGGAGTCTCCTTCATCGGGGAAAATATCTACGGCCACTTCATGGCCGGAAAGGGAAGCAAAAGTCTCTAAACCAACAAAGCGGGTGGCTGAAGGCGTCATGGTGACGCGGGCTTCGGCTCCCGCTTTTTGAAATTCTCTGAGTAAAAAAGCAGCTTTATAGGCTGCAATTCCTCCGGTAACACCAAGAATGATGCGTTTACCGGAGAGCATGATTAATCCTCTTTTTCAGGATGTCGGTAATAAATTTGGTCTTCCTGCATTTCCACAATAGAACGCTGAGTAGCGTGTGGAAGCTTTTCGAAAGCTTTGGAGATGTTCTCCTGCTCTTCGTTGAAAGAAAACTCGTCTTCTTCTTCAAATCCTTCGAAATACTGGAGTTTTTCGTCCAGTTCTAATTTCTCCTGAGCTGCAATCTGGCGTGCTCTTTTGGAAAGGATCACAAGTAACTCATATTTGTTACCTGTTTTGAATTTCAGTTTTTCAATGTCTAATGTTTGGACTGCCATGGATGGTATCAGTTTTGATTCATGAATTTGACAACGGCTTTCTTAACCTCTGCATAAGCCGTATCCAAATTGTCATTTATAATAACCTGATCGAACTGATCAGCATATGTAAGTTCTTCTTTGGCACGTTCGAGCCGCAAAGCCAGTGTTTCATCATCTTCGGTTCCGCGGGCAAGTAAGCGCTGCTTCAAAACATCAATTGAAGGCGGTTTAATAAATAAACTGAGACTTTCGTCTCCGTAAATCTTTTTGATATTCACCGCACCTTTTACTTCGATGTCAAGCAGAACAAAATAGCCTGAATTTAGTTTTTTATCAACTTCTGAACGCAGTGTGCCGTATTTCTTTCCCCCATAGAATTCTTCCCATTCCAGGAATTCGCCTTCGGCTGTTTTCTGGTCAAAATCGACGTCAGTGAGGAAATAATAGTGCTTTCCGTCCACTTCTCCTTCCCGGGCAGGACGGGTGGTTGCCGAAACAGAAAACTTAAGCTCTTCAAATTCTTTAAATAGCCGGCGCGCGAGGGTCGTTTTTCCGCCTCCGCTGGGTGCAACCAATATGATGACTTTACCTTTTTTCATACTATATAGTAGCGAGATTTGAGTAGTGAGTATTGAGGGGAATTCTCAATACTCACTACTCAGAACTATAATCTATTTTATTCCACGTTTTGGACTTGTTCACGGATTTGCTCCAGCGCCTCTTTGCATTTTACTACATACTGGGCAATGTCGGAGTTGTTAGCTTTGGAACCGATGGTGTTGAGCTCACGGTTGATCTCCTGGGTCAGGAAGTTGAGTCGTCGGCCGGCCGGTTCAGGTTGTTCAACGGCTTCAATAAAGAATTTCAGGTGTGAGCGCAGACGAACAATCTCTTCCGTTACATCCATTTTATCAACAAGAATGGCTACTTCCAATTCCAGTCGTTCGGGGTCAATTTTATCTTCCTCAATCAGGTTGTTGATCCGTTCCAGCAGCTTATCCCGTGCATCTTCAGCTCGCCCGGCCGTTTCCGTGGTGATAATTTCCAGATTTTCATCGATAAACTCGATGCGGTCCACCAGGTCGTTTTTAAGCTGACTGCCTTCCTGGGTTCTCATTTTCAGGAGAGATTCCACCGCTTCTGAAAGTGCTTTTTCAGCCACTTTCCATTTTTGCTCCAGCACTTCTTCATCTTCTTCCTCATTAATAAACACATCACCAAACTGGGTTATGTCTTTGATGGAAATGGGATCTGAGATGCCGGCTGCTTCCCTGAGATTATCCAGAATTCGGCAATAACCTTTCACTTTCTTTTCATCCACCCGGATGGAAGGCTCACCCGTTTCTGATTCCGACAGGTAAACAGTAATATTCAGTTTACCACGATTAATCGTTTTCTGAACCAGTTCCTTGACTTCAAGTTCTTTGTCTTGCAAACGCTGAGGCAGGCGAATACTCAGATCCAGATAGCGACTGTTTAGTGATTTAATTTCAACCGTGGCCGTGATGCCATTTTCAGAGGCTTCTCCGCGACCAAAGCCGGTCATTGATATAATCATGATAATCTTAATGATGAAAATTGAGCGAGAAAATACGAAAGTATAGCCCCTTTAAAAACTTTACTCGAATTGGGGAGTGGTAGGGTGATGAAGTGATAAAGTGATGAGGTGAGGAGTGGTGTCATCTTGAGGATACCTCCGAAAGATCTATACCTGAACTACTCACCTGCCAGGTTCGATTTACGAATTTTTTATATCACGATATCACTTCATCACTTTATCACTCAACACTAATCCATTCAATGAAAGCGAAGTTTTGTTATCTTGGCAGCCACTCAATTTTTGATATGACTATTTTAGGAATTTCAGCTTTTTATCACGACTCGGCGGCTTGTATAATTCAGGATGGAAGGATTGTAGCCGCAGCCCAGGAAGAACGGTTCACCCGAAAAAAACACGATGAGGGATTTCCGTCTAACGCTATTCGGTTTTGCCTGGATTTTGCTGACATTAAGCTCGGTGAACTGGACGCCATCGCTTTTTATGATAAGCCGTTGCTGAAGTTTGAACGTCTGTTGGAAACCTACCTTTCTTTTGCTCCGCGCGGGGTGAAGTCTTTTATAACTGCGATGCCTGTTTGGTTAAAGGAAAAAATGTTCATGAAACGGGTGATGCACGAGGAGCTTGCTAAGATCGGAGATTATGACCGAAAAGAGCTGAAGCTGCTGTTTCCCGAACATCATCTGAGTCATGCAGCCAGTGCCTTTTATCCATCCTCTTTTGAAGAGTCGGCCATTCTCACCATCGATGGAGTGGGAGAGTGGGCCACCGCCTCCATTTGCTCAGGAAAGGGTTCTGAAATCACCATTCACCGGGAGTTAACTTTTCCGCATTCGCTGGGACTGCTCTACTCGGCCTTTACCTATTTTTTGGGATTCAGGGTGAATTCCGGGGAGTATAAACTTATGGGACTGGCTCCTTATGGGAATCCGAATTCCAAAATGGTGGAAGAGTACATTTCTAAAATTAAGACAGATTTGATTGAGCTCAATGGCGATGGCTCCATTTATCTGAATCAGGATTACTTTGATTATGCCACCGGACTAAAAATGGTGAAGGAAAAGAAGTGGGAAGAACTCTTTGGCTTCCCAAAGAGGGAAGAAGAAGCGGAGCTGCAGCAGCATGAAGCGAATCTTGCCCTTGCCATTCAGAAAGTAACCGAAGAAGTGGTGCTGAAAATGGCAAAGGAGGCCCAGCGTTTGACCGGCTCAAAGAATCTTTGCCTTGCCGGAGGGGTTGCTCTTAATTGTGTGGCCAACGGGGTTATTCAGAATGAAGGGATTTTTGATGACATTTTTATTCAGCCGGCGGCTGGAGATGCGGGCGGATCGGTTGGGGCAGCACTTGCAGCCCATCATATTTATTTTGGGAAAGGCAGGAAGCCTCAGCAACCTGAAGCCATGCAGGGCAGTTATTTGGGGCCGGATTTTCATGAATTTGAAATCCTACAGCAGACCAAAAAATTCAAACCTGTTTATGAGAAATTGGATGAACCAAAGCTCTATCCCAGAGTAGCAGAATGGCTGGATGAAGGGAATGTGGTTGGATGGTTTCAGGGACGGATGGAATTTGGTCCCCGTGCCTTAGGTGCACGATCTATTTTAGGAGATCCCCGAAATCCAAAGATGCAGAAAAAGCTGAATCTGAAGATCAAATACCGGGAATCGTTCAGGCCGTTTGCGCCGTCGGTGCTGGCAGAAGATGCAGGACAATATTTTGAGTTGAAATCAGACTCACCGTATATGCTTTTGGTTCAGGAGGTGAAAGAGGAACATCGTAAAGAGCTTCCGGAGAACTATCACCAACTACCACTCAGAGAAAAACTGGCCTTTGAGCGGTCTGCTTTTCCGGCCATTACTCACATCGATTTTTCAGCTCGTATTCAAACGGTCCATCAAGAAACGAACCCAAGATACTGGAAGCTGTTAAGTGCATTTAAGGAACGTACCGGAGTGGGGATGGTGGTCAACACCAGCTTTAATGTTCGGGGTGAACCGATTGTCTGCACACCGGAAGATGCATATCGGTGTTTTATGAATACGGAAATGGATTATCTTGTAGTCGGTGATTTTATCTTTGATAAAACCGAACAACCAGAATGGGAAAAGGAAATTACGTTTGAGAAGGATTGATATATGGAAACACTGAAAGATTTATGGAACTTCATGAAGCAGCGAAAGAAATTCTGGCTGGCTCCGGTTATCATTGTGTTGCTTTTGCTCGGATTTTTAATTGTGATTGGAGGTGGTTCATCCATCGCTCCATTCATTTATACCCTGTTTTAATATGCTGGAACCTCGATCTCTCGAATTTATCAAGGAAGATCCGTCAACACCCAAAACACAGTTGGTGATTGTAACCGGGTTTCTGGTACTGGCCGCTATCTTTGATAGTGAAGTCATCGCCTACCTTGCTTTAATAGTTGGGTTGTTGTCTTTTATCCCGCCCATTGGCGATAGAATAGTTTGGGGATGGTACAAACTGGCTGAAGGACTGGGTTGGTTCAATTCCCGGGTATTACTTTCGCTGGTTTATTATCTCGTAGTAACCCCCATTGCCCTGTTGTTTCGGTTGTTCGGGAATGATCCGCTGTTGTTGAAAGACACCAAAGGAAGTATGTATAACTACCGCGAACATACCTACACAAAAGAAGATCTGGAAAACCCGTGGTAAAGAGAATTGTTTTAGTTGCTGTGCTCGCGTTTATATGTATCAGTTCCGGTTTTGCACAGCAAAAGATTGAACTGAGCATTGAAGCAGGACCGAATTTCGGCAACATCATTCAGCATGAAAGCAATGAATATGAATCTAATTTCGGTTCGGGGTTTCAGGGAGGTGTGGGACTGATTTACCGTATCAATCCCAAAGTTCACATCCAGACAGGTGTTGGGTTTTCGCAGGTGAATTTGAGCAGAGATTATGATTCAGATCCATATCAACGAGAGGGAGGACCTCAACTTCCGGCAATCATCCCTATGGATTACGAATTTATGCTGATTGATGTGCCGGTAGAAGCCGGTTACTCGTTGCGTTTTGGTGATGTTGAGGCAGGTTTTCAAGGGAGTCTTCGCCCCACATTTGTAACCGCGGTAAATAACGAACGTTACTTGTTCCGGGATGAAGACGGGGTTGCACAGTTAGAGCTGGATATCTCGGATGAAATGAAATCTTTTATTTTGATGGGAGAAGCCGGGGTTCAAATCCGCTATAGCCTGGATGAAAACACATCAGCTTTTGGTGGTTTTAAAGCCGGCTACGATCTGACAGGTATTCAGAAAAATAACGCCGGTAACGGACACCTGTTCAGGGCCGGATTTACATTAGGGCTGGCAATCAGCCTCTTTTAATCGGGTTTTCTGTGAACAAGCTGAGTTTAAATTTATATTTAAAATATTGAAAAACCCGAAAATGAGGAGCGAAAGAAATGCTAATTTCTTAACGCTATAAACGATAGTAAACACTATTAAAGCGCTGATTATTACTATTATAAATTGATTCCACAAAGCTAAGTATTAACAACATATGTATATTAAAAGCAGATATCTGCTCTTCCTAATTATTATTTCCTTCATCACAGTATCCTGCACCAGTGGATATAAAGTAATCAGTGAAACGGCCTCACTGCCTAAAACTCAGTTTACAGGAACAGTTTTAGAGAAAGAAAGCAGTGAGCCTATTGCAGATGCAAAAGTTTGGGTAGAGGGTACAACCATTCATACTTTTACAGATAAGGATGGCGTTTTCTCATTAGCTGTACCAAGGGGATATTATGAGATACATGTAAAGGCAGCTGGGTTTGAAGGAGATCAAACAAGAGCTGCGATCGAGAACTCTGATGGAAGGATTCACGATTTTGTTCTTGAGAATCAGCTAAGCAGAGGAGGGTATACTGACTCTAATGAAGTATCATCATTTCCTGATGAAGGGCAGAGCGAAAAGAGTAATAGGCAGAAGGAAATTGCAAGTAAAGAACAGAAAATTAATAAGTTCATTAGCTATTATATTAATGACAATTTAGACTGTGAGCTTGTGAATCCCCAGGCACTTACTTTCACAGATTACGATGAAGAAACGCTGTGGGTTAAGGGGCCCATTGATCTTACCGTTTTGAATAGAGACCTTGGCTATAAGATTAGCATAACTCTAAACGAATATGTTTCGAAAGAATACAGTGGAATTATCGGTTTAAATATAGATGCGGATTATTTCTTCGAAGAAATGACCCCGAAGAATCAGGAACAAGCAGAAACCTGGGAGAAAAATCGCCTCACATATTTTAATGGTTCATTACGCCACTTTTTGATAGCCATGGCCAGCGATAAATCTCCGCTATATTTTGGGTACCGACTTTATTCGGGGCAGTTTGTTAACAATACATCAGCTATGGCTTACTCTTCCTCAAACGTTACGGATGTTGAGAAGCAAAAATACGAAGTGGTTTTTCCGAATAATCTGAACGGGAATAACATTTTGAAGTTTGAAGATGAGATGAGGATAGAATACGTCAATAAAGAGGTGGTAGATCCTAATAATATCATGGGGTTGGACATGTATAAACATCAAACATCCTGGATAACATTAAACTCTGAGAATGTGGAGTTTTCAGATACCGGTTTCTTTGAAAGTCCACGAGCTGTAGAAATAAAGGGAGTTTGGCGATATACTCCGGTATGTAAAATGGTTCCCGGCGATTACCTTCCTGAAATAGAGAAATAACCTTATTTATCTTCCTCTACTTTCTCCAGGCTAACGGCATTCATGCAATAGCGAAGACCACTGGGTTCAGGTCCGTCGGGAAAAACGTGCCCTAAATGCGCGTCACAAACATTGCAAAGAGCTTCTATTCGTACCATGCCGTGTGAGGTGTCCATTTCATATTTCACAGCACTTTCTTCTACAGGCTGGGTGAAGGAAGGCCATCCGGAGCTGCTTTCGAATTTAGAAGTCCCGTCGAAGAGTTCGGTGCCGCAGCAAACGCAGGCATATAAACCGGGATCAAACCGATAGCACATGTCGCTGGATCCGGGGCGTTCCGTCCCTTTTAGCCGGGTGATGGCGAATTGTTCATCCGTGAGTTCCTGTTTCCATTCTTCCTCGGTCTTCTCAACTCGGCGGCTTGGATTGGGAGTACCATTTTTTGCAAAATCTTTAAGGTCTTTCCAGGTAAGCATTCTTAAGCGTGTTTAAATCAATTTATAGTATCCACCGGACGTGCAATCATGATTCCGGTATTTTTTGAATTTGGTTTGAGGAAGGAACTCAGCGGCTCATCAGAAACTTCAACCTTCAGGTTCGATTGTGAAGCATGCATCAGGTGCAGTTTGCCTTCAACTTCTACCAGAACACCAACGTGAGCTACATCCAGGCCTTCAATGCTGGTTGTAAGCCCGATGATATCCCCCTCACGTAACAGATGCATTTTGTCTTCAATTTCTTCCTTGGGGATATAGAAATAATTCTTGCCGGATATTTCCTTCTCCTGATCAGCAACAACAGAAATGAAAGCAGGGTTTCGTTGAAGGTGCTTGTAGCTATCGGGATGCGTTGACATAAAATTAACCTCCACGTCCAGCGGGGTACCAAAACTGTCGGCCGGGGTGGTTACAAGATTGTTGGCGGCATTATTATAAATCCAGTCGCTGAAATAGTGCAGACGGGTAGGGTAATCTCCTTTCTTCCCATCACGATACCGGATGTTTTCAAGTTCCAGAGTGTATCGTTCAAAGGTTGCCTGATCAGATTTTAAGGTTCGAGCCAAAGCAAGGAGGTTTTCTGCATAGGTAGTGCAGTCTAAATCCCTCAAATTGACAATCAGCTTCTCTTCGTCGGTTACTTCCAGGGCATGTGCTACATACTCATTCCCCAAAAAATACCGCCCGATATCCGGAATCAGCTTATGGATGGGCTGATCTTTTTGGGGCTCAAACTGTTGGATGATGTCCGAAAAGATGGCAACGTCCTGCTGCGTATATACGATATCATCAGGTAGTTTTTGCTCTAAAGTATCGGTATTCTGGGCAAAAGCATTGCTGCTCAAAGCCAAAATACATACGGCCAGGAAAGTCAGGTTTGTTTTCACAACTGTGGAATTTAATTTTGCTGTTCTCACCAATAGTAAGAATTAATTTGGTAACAGATTATTGTGTTTTGTCTGATTCAGACTTCTCAAGCAACTCATCTACTTCTTTACCTGAAATCTCCTCTTTTTGAAGAAGCAGATTGGCGACTTTATCTAATACTTCATGGTTTTCTTTAAGAGTATTCAGGGCACGGTTGAATGCCTCTTCTGATATTTTCTGAACTTCTTCGTCAATTTCCCGGGCGGTGGAATCGCTGTATTCCCGCTGGCGACTCATATCCCTTCCCAGAAATACTTCCTGTTCTTCGCTCCCGAAGGAGACATGTCCGAAACGGTCGCTCATGCCTAAGTCCAGCACCATTTTTCGGGAAAGTTTAGCGACCTGCTTCAGGTCGTCCTGAGCTCCACTGGTTGATGTTTCAAAAATGAGGTCTTCAGCGGCTCTTCCACCCATTATTACCGCTAATCGGTCGAGGAGATATTCTCTTTTATAAATGTATTTCTCTTTCTCCGGCAGCTGCTGGGTTACGCCCATTGCTTTGCCCCGGGGTATGATTGTGACCTTGTGGATGGGATCGGAGTGGGGCAAAATAGCTGCCACCAGCGCATGTCCTGCCTCATGATAGGCCAGCATTTTCTTCTCGTCGTCATCAATGGTGATGCCATCTCGTTCAAGTCCCATCAGCACTTTATCACGAGCCTGGTCGATATCATCCATCACAATTTCCTTCCGTTTATTTCGGCCGGCATACAGCGAGGCTTCATTAAGCAGGTTTTCCAGGTCGGCACCGCTGAACCCGGGTGTACTCCGGGCAATCTGCTCTAAATCCACGTCTTCTGCGAACGGCTTTCCTTTGGCGTGAATTTTAAGAATCTCGTGCCGGGCCGATTGTTTGGGCAGGTTTACAGTGATTCGCCGGTCAAATCTTCCGGGTCGAAGCAGTGCTTTATCCAAAATGTCCGGACGATTGGTTGCGGCCATAACCACTACGCTTTCGGTGGGCTCAAAACCGTCCAGCTCCGAGAGTAATTGATTCAGGGTTTGCTCGCGCTCATCATGTCCACCGCCAAGTCCGGCACCGCGCCTCCGGCCAATGGAGTCAATTTCATCAATGAAAATAATGCTGGGGGAGGTTTTCTTCGCTTTTTCAAACATATCGCGGACCCGCTTAGCTCCAACCCCAACAAACATTTCCATGAAATCGGAACCGGAAATACTGTAGAATGGGACATCGGCCTCACCCGCTGCGGCTTTAGCCATCAAGGTTTTACCGGTACCGGGAGGCCCCACCATCAGCAATCCCTTGGGTAATTTAGCTCCGATTTCCTTAAACCGGTCCGGTTCTTTTAAAAACTCTATAATTTCCTGGAGCTCTTTTTTGGCATTGTCGAGGCCTGCCACATCATCGAAGGTAGTGTCTTGTTTCTCCGGTTCCTGCAGTTTGGCTTTGCTTTTCCCGATATTGAAAATTCCCTGGCTTTGAGATTTCATCCGCTGGTAAAACATGAAGCCCATAAATAAAATGAACAGTATGGGAAGGGTGATCAGGACGATGTACCACCAGTCATAGTCAGATTCTGGACGGGCGGAAATGGCTACATCATATTTCTCAAGTTGGGCGTATAAGTTGTCATCACCAAAAGAGGGGATGTAGGTGGAGAAGTTTTTTGACTGAAGGGTATCGTCTTCAGATATATTCAAAACCTGTGGAGACTTGAATTCTCCCTGAATATAATCTCCCTGAACCCGGACGCGCTCTACATTTCCATTATTAAGTTGTTTTCTAAACTCAGAATATTCTATTTCAGCGGAGCCGGTAAACCCATCTCCAGACATGTACCAGTTATAAAACAGTGCAATAACGATCAGCCAGAGCAGGGCGCTGGTCCAGCTGAAATTACCCGGTCTTTGTTGGGGAGACCATTTCCCGGTTTTCTTTTTCTTTTCTCTCTGCTTTTCCTGTTTTTCTTCAGACAAATTAGGTGTAATATTTAATTATTGTTCTAACAAAATCATTGTATTTGCATTAGTTAGAACAATAAATGAAGGCGATTTAGTTTCTTTAAGCTACTTGGTCTTAATACTGGAGTCGATTTATTGGTTTCTATTTAATTTTTGATCAAAGGAGAGATTGCTCAACAACATGGAAGCGCCATCTTTCGGTTCCTCTTGTTATACGCATGAAATTGCTACTTTTCAAAGCACAACTGGACGTAGAAAAAGCATAAAAACTACACAACCATGCGTTTTTTAATAGGTTGAAGTTGTTTTTTTTACAATCGTTAAATTATTAAGGGGATTTCTAAATTCTATCGGAATATTCTGATATAGATATTTAGATCTAATAAAAAAGGGGTACACATGAATCATTTAAAGTTTCTACTTTCAACTATAATTATCTCTGTATTCTGCGTTACAGCTTCACAGGCGCAGAAGAAGACCACGTCTTTTGAAGAGATGATAGAGGAAAGAAAAGCATTGATGAATGCGGAAGCGTATCAAAATAGGTCTTCCAATATATTCACTCGAGTTGCTCAACGGTCTAAAATAACTGACAACTATAACATGCAGTATACACCACGCAATACTGGCGATAATGAGTTGTCTTCATTTTTTATAGATAACACCTTTGTGGATAGTCAAGGGCGTTATTTTTTTCAAGCGAATTTTCATGGCAATTATGCAGTAGATATACTGGATAATGGAGTTTGGAGTCACTTAGATGCAGGAGAAGAGCTGGAGGCTCGCGTAAATGTATTTGCTGAAGACAGCGAGGGAAATATTTGGGTGGGTATAGACACAGGTTTACAAAAGTTTAACAGCGATCTAACCAGTGTAGATGCACTAACATTCAATACTGAAGATACCCTCTCAGATCGTGTGAGAAATATCGCATTTGATGGGAATGGTGCTATGTGGCTGGCCAGCAGGCCGTACATTCAGACTGAATATGTTGGCAGTGGCATTGATTTCGATACTACGTATTACACCAGCGTGATTGCTGTTCTTGATCCCGAAACCAATTCTGTAACAGATACAGTAACAAGTGTACAAGAATTGGTTGATGCTGAAGATGGAGTCAGAGACTTCACTGTAGATGGAGCTGGTGATGTATGGGCAGCAACTTCTGACGGCGTAATAGTATATTCTTCTGCCAGTTTATCACCGACTCACATATATACGAGTGGTAATAGTGGTCTGCCGGTAAATAATGTAATTGGACTGGAAACGGATCAGAATGGAGATATTTGGGTGGCCTTTCATCCCGATTCAGCAACTGTAGTAGCTCACTTTGACGGAACTAATTGGACAAGCTTTGATGAAACTGATATTCCTTCGGGTGAATGTAGTAGTCTTACATTTGGCTCTGGTAATCAATTGTATTGTGGCGGAGAAGCTGTGTACATGTATGACGGTTCTTCTTGGTCTGAACTAACCGGAGTATCAGATAAAGGAGAAACGCTTGAAGGAATAAGACAAATTGCTTCCAATCAAAATGGAGTAGATATCTTTAATCATCGCCCCGGCGCTTTTATACACGATGGAGGAGATTGGGAATATTTGTCTTCTCATACCGATAATGGCCTTCCGGGGAACCCTGCATTTGCGGTAGAAGCTGATTCGGATGGTGGATTTTGGTCCGGTGGTTTTTTTGGCACTACCTATTATGATGGAAACACGTGGACGTACTACGATGAAAGTGATGGCTTATCAGATCGGTATTCCTGGAAAATATATGCGGCATCAGATGGCACTGTTTGGTTTGGTACCAATGGAAATATGAGTTACCTAAAAGATGGGGAGATTTCTATTGTTGATGAGTACAGCGGCTTTTATGGAGAAGGTATTTACGAAGATCGGGATGGAAATATCTGGATGGGAAGTTATTCTACCAGTTATGAGGATACGAGCTACTCAGAATCTGCAGGAATTTTAATGTTTGATGGCACAGATTACACCCTTTTTCCTCGGGATTCTTCTACCATTGGTACTGTAATTTTAGATTTTGCGCAAGGTCCGGATGATATGATATATGCACTATCAGCTGGTTTTACATCTAACGAGTTAATTCGTTACGATGGACAAAATTGGTCAGTCTGGCAACCTGATACAAGTATAATTAGAATCGGGTATTCGAAATTGGCTACAGACAATGAGCATAATCTTTGGTTTGTAGCTCAAGATACGTCTAATGCTTTCAAATTGATGAAGTGGGATGGAGATGATCTTGCAAGATTTAGTATGCCTGCCGATGTAGGTTGTTGGAGTGGCGCCGAAGCATTAGAGGCCGATATTGAAGGAAATATTTGGGTTGATTGTTCAACGACTGTTGCCATATTCAAAGTTGCCGAAGAAAGCTGGGTAACTCACGAACTTCCTGCAGGAAGAATCTATGACATTAGCCATAATGCAAATGGTACCACATGGGTAGGAACATACACAGGAGCAGGTATTTACGAGTTTAATACTCAAAGAGCAGTATCTGTTGAAGATGTAGCTTCAACTACGCCAGAGCAGTTTGAGTTGAAACAAAATTATCCCAACCCTTTCAACCCAACAACAACTATTGGATACGATTTACCCGCCAACAACCAGGTGACACTTAAAGTGTATGACTTGTTAGGAAGGGAAGTAGCTACACTGATTAATTCCCAGCGGCAATCAGCCGGGCATCACCAGATTTCTTTTAACGCTTCCAGCTTAGCAAGTGGAATGTATATTTACCGGTTAGAAAGCAATACCTTTACAGCAACAAAGAAAATGATGCTGATTAAATAAAAGACTACTCAATAAAGAAAACCGACTATCCTGAGCAGGGTAGTCGGTTTTTTTATGCCTTTTTCAAAAATCCGTTTACTTCAACAAATCAAAAATCTTCCCGGCAAATGCTTTGGCTGCTTCCGGTGATTTCCCTTCTGAGTAAATACGGATAATAGGTTCGGTATTTGATTTCCGAAGATGAACCCAGCCTTCGGCAAAGTCTATTTTCACCCCGTCTACTGTGTTGGGATCCAGACTGGAGAAGTGTTCCTCAACCATTTCGAGCACTTCATCAGCATCTTTGCCAAGCTCATCCAGCTGGATTTTATTCTTGCTCATGAAGTAATCCGGCAGCGTGGCTCTGTATTCGGATGAACTCATGTCTTTTTCGGTAAGCAGCTGCAGCACCATGGCTATTCCGACCAGTGCATCCCGGCCGTAATGCAGATCCGGACAAATAACTCCGCCGTTTCCTTCACCACCAATAACGGCATCTTGTTCCTGCATCACTTTTACTACGTTAATTTCACCTACTGCAGAGCGGTAACAGGTTTGGTCATACTCGCGGGCAACATCATCAGAAACCCGGGATGAAGACAGGTTGGTGGCACAAGGGCCGGGCTTTTTGTTTAGTATAAAATCAAAGGCTGCGGCTTGGGTATATTCTTCTCCAAAAAGCTTCCCGTTGTTATCTACCAGGGCAAGCCGGTCGGCATCGGGATCGGTTACCACTCCCAGATCAACCTGTTTCTCTTTAACCAAATCACAGATTTCGGTGAGATGTTCGGGCAATGGTTCCGGGTTATGGGGAAACAAACCGTTAGGGGTGCAGTGGATTTTATGAACCGTTTTCACTCCCAGTTTTTCTAACAGCCTTGGGATGGCTTCAGAGCCGGCGCCGTTTACTGCATCAACGGCCACAGAGAAATCCCTGTCAGCAATTTTGTCAGCATGGATGTATGGCAGGTCTAATATCTTTTCGATGTGGTGATCCAGTAGATCTCCGTCCTCCCGAATAACGCCAATTTTATCGTACGGTTGATATTCAAACTGCTCACTTTCCGAAATGCGAATAACCTCATTCCCCTGATCGGCATCCAGGAATTCACTTTTGCTGTTCAATAATTTGAGCGCATTCCACTGAGCCGGGTTATGGCTGGCAGAAATAATGATTCCACCCGCGGCTTTATGTTTCAGGACGCCCATCGCTACCGTAGGGGTAGGCACAACGCCGACCTTGATAACATCACAACCCACCGATGCCAGGGTGGCCGCGATGATGTCTTCACAAATTTTACCTGTCACACGGGAATCTCTTCCCACAACAACGGTTCCGCCTTTCAGCCAGGTTCCGTAGGCAGCTGTAAATCGGGTTAAGTTTTGCGGGGTGAGATCGGTTCCAAAAATGCCCCGGATGCCCGAGACGGATATCATTAATGCCATGATGAATTAGTTTCTTCTTGAGTTTAAAATTCGTTCGAGTTGCTGCTTCCACTGCTGAATGCCGGGATAGTTGGGATTGAGTTCAATTACCCGGTTCGCAATTTCCAGCGCTTTATCAAATTCACGATTGGTTCCATAAGCCCCGGAAAGATTATACAACATCTGCGGGTCTTTAGGATTGATTTGCCGGGATTCTTCCAGGAAACGGATAGCTTCTTCCGCATTACCCTTGTTCAGTTCAATAGAGCCCAGCATTTTGGTGATGAAAGCCTCACGGGGAGCCAGTTCATAAGCTTTCCTCAGATAAGGTTCTGCATCAGTAAAATTATTTTGATTGATTAGCATCCGGGCGGCAAAAACGTAGGGAGAGTCGTTCCAGGGTTGATTTCGAATCAGCCCTTTGTATTCAAGCAGCGCTTTGTCAATCTCTCCCTGATTTTGGAAGTAATTCCCCAGCTCCACCTTGGCTGCATCCCACCGAATGTTTTTATGAACCACTCCAAAGGCGAGGCTGTCAACCATTCCTTCCGGCTCATAATTAAACTGATAGGGGGTTTCTCTGCCGTCAATCACAAAAGGAAATCCTTGCTTAAGAGTTCGAAGCCGGTGGTGCACAATTCTGTTGTCAAAGTCTGAGATATACATCTCATCAAAGTAAGAATCAGTGGTTAATCCCCCAGGAGAAGCAAATCCCTGTTTTGCCAAGTCACCCAATAGGGTTTCTGCAAAACTTTTTCCCATTAAAAAATATCCTTTTTGGTTGGGATGAAGGTGTTCCAGCATCAGGCTGTTCCCAATGATGCCATCCGTGGAGGCTTCTTCAAAAGCACTATGAACCGGAACTAATGTTGTATTGGGATAAGAAGCGGGCAGTGAGTTTATGATCTTGTTGATATCCGAAGGGGCCCGGAATTTGAGTCCGTCCAGGTCTTTGGCGTACTCAAATTGCTCTTTGGCTGAAGTAGTATCGCCGCTTTGGTACATTGATGTTGCTTCCTGGTAAATCTCATCAGCCGGAGGATTTTGATCCTCTTCAATTGAAACAAAAGGCGGCTGGTCTTTTACGTTACTGGCAATGGTTGAGAGGTAAACCGGTACATCCGCATCGGCAAACTTTTGAACGATCGCTTCCATGTTACTCCGAAACTGAATCATAGCCAGTTCATATTCTGGTCCGTTTAGCTCTATAGATTGATCGCTGATTATCCGCTCCATCAGCGTGCCAGTGGTTGGTTCCTCATCACTTAATGTTGTTGCGATCCACTGTCCGGAATTCACAATCATTTCCCGCAACAGCATGAAAGTTTTGAACCGCTGAAGTTTTAAATAAAAGCGTACAAAACCGGGAAAGGCTCCCAGGTTCTCATTAGAACCGACCCCGAGAGCTCCGTAAAATTCGTTATGACCGGCATAAATCATTACAGCATCCGGTTTCTGTTCCAGGATTTCATCCACCTGATCGAAAAGGGTGTACGTGTTGATGGCTGAGGTTGCCACATTCACAACTTCCACTTTGCGGTCGGGAATGGCGTCGGTCAGCATGTCTTTTACAACTCTGGAGAAGGTTCCGTTATATCCATAAGGATATCCCGCTGCACTGGAACCGCCCATGGCAAAAACCCGAAAAGCATCCTCCGGTTTTTCCTGAAGAAATACATCGGAAGAGGGATTTGGAATGGTTTTGGTGTAAAAGAAATAGCGGGCCGCAAAATTCGGATTGGGCATATAGTATTCACCCTGTGGAATGTTCGGGTCAATGAACAGTTCCGTATTGCCCATGTAATCAACTCCGCGCAAAACAACTTCTAAAATGATAAAGAAGAGAACAGGGATGGATAACGTGATGGCGTAGAAAGCAGCTTTCTTTTTAAACGGAAGAGGTTCGCTGATTTCATTGATATAAGCCTGAACGTCTTCCTTATTCTGATTTAACTTTTCAGCAATTTCGGCAGCACTTTTCTTTTTGTGATGCTTCCGGATGTATGCTTTTGCCTTATTGGTCAGGGACATGCTTATCGGGCTGGAATCCAGGTTTTTTCTTCTGTTCCGGCTTCTTTGTTTTCAAACCGAGCCAGCACAAACAGGAAATCAGAGAGGCGGTTAATGTACATAATGGCCACTTCTGATATTTCTTCCTCGTGCCGGCATTCTACCGTAATGCGCTCAGCCCGGCGACAAACGGTTCGGGCAAAGTGAAGGGTAGAACCGGCTTCTGCGCCCCCCGGCAAAATAAAATTTTTGAGCGGCTCTAAGGTTTCCTCCATTTCATCAATGGCTTTCTCCAGAAACTCAACTTCCGATTGGCCAATTCGTTCAATCCGTACTTCTTTGGATTGTGGGGTTGCAAGATCGGCTCCCAATACAAAAAGCTGCTGCTGAACGGTTTCAATAAGTTCAGCGCCCTTCTCAGATAAACCGTAAGCTGCCGCCATTCCTAAAATGGAGTTCAGTTCATCCACAGTGCCGTAAGCATCTATACGCTTAGAGCTTTTGGATACACGCTGCCCGCCAAAGAGGGAGGTATTTCCGCTGTCGCCTTTCTTGGTGTAAATTTTCATAACATCCTTTTTTTAGAAAATAGGGGTTTGGATGGTAAGTTTCTTAACCGGCAATGAAATGTTCTTCCAGTTTCTTAAAAGTAATATTGAGATGCTCCATTCCTGCAAGTTCTTTTTCAAAGCGTGCGGCTGTTTCTATGGAACATGCAACTTTCAGGGTGATGTGCTCCAGGTACTCTGATTCCATCACTTTCAACCCAAAGCTGTTTATCAGCTGCTGAATGTTGTTTTCTACAGGGTAGGGGTACTGAATTTCGTAAAGCCGGACCGGTTTAATGGAAATTAATGAGGCTGCTTCGAGACATTGCCTGGCAGCCAACCCGTAAGCTTCAATTAATCCGGACTTCCCCAGTTTAGTGCCACCATAATACCTGACCACTACAATTCCCGCATTGATTACCTCGAAAGATTTAAGTTGATTCAGAATAGGGAGGCCTGCTGTGCCGGAAGGCTCTCCATCGTCGGTGCTGAATTCTTTGGGTTGAGCCGGGTTCATTCTCCAGCCATAGCAGTGGTGCGTGGCATCCGGGTATTTGGATTTGAGTGAATTCAACTGATCTGAAAAGGCGTCTTCCGTTTCGGCCGAAAACAGAAAGCCGAGGAACTTGGAGCCTCGCTCACGAAAACTGCTTTCTATGGAGTTTTTTATGCTAAACATGGTCTGGGCTTAATGTGCTGCAAAGGTAGCAGGTGTATGGGCGAAAGTCATGTTTCAAATTCAAAATCCGGGAGCGGAGTCAGAGGTTCGCGCAAACAAGTGGGGTTTATGGTATTAGAAGATTAAGTAACCAATGAAGGGTTTATTTAGAAGTAATCTGCCTTGTTATTCAGACTGGAAAAAGCGATTTTCACGGCGCAGCCAAGCTTTGCTGGAGTTTCACTATAAATTGAAACTAAGCTCAGTTACCCGCTGTTTTATTAGCACAAATTGAAATTATCTAAGACGCAATTACATGCCTTCTTTTATCAAAGCACTGAATTCTCAGGTGGGCCGAAAAATCATGACCGGTATCACGGGTATCGGGCTTATGTTGTTTTTGATCGGACACCTTGCCGGTAACCTCACAATTTTTGGGGAATCTCAAGCATTTAACGTTTACACTCACACGCTGGTAAGTTTAGGGCCTCTTCTTTACATAATTGAAGCCGGACTGGCATTCTTTTTTCTTTACCATGCAATTTTAGGTATTTCGATTTGGCTTCAGCGCAGAAAAGCCCGGCCGGAAGGGTATGATAAGTATCAAACCAAAGGCGGCCCCAGCCATCAGTCGCTGGCTTCCAGAAGCATGATCTGGACAGGGATCATAATATTGGTGTTTTTAGTATTTCATATCATGCATTTTAAATATGGATTATTCAGTCCTGATGAAGGTACAGTAATTCTTGAGTCGGCTGGTGGGGTTGAAGCAAGAAATTTAAGGGCATTGGTAATTGCTGAATTCCAGAAGCCGCTGATTGCATTTGGCTACATTGCGGTGCTATCACTGGTTATTCTTCACCTTTCCCATGGTGCCTGGAGTGCATTCACCTCACTGGGAATGAGACACGGTGAAACTTCCAAGAAAGTTCAGCTTGGCGCTTACATATTCGCCATCGTATTGATGCTTGGCTTTATATTCATACCGCTATACATCTTCCTTACCGGCGGACAAGGTTCACTCATCGCTTATTAAAGAGATTAAGTTTAAGACTATAGATTTAGGATTATGAAATTAGATTCAAAAGTACCCGGCGGACCGTTAGAAGAAAAATGGGATAAGCACATCAAGGACATCAAATTGGTGGCGCCCAACAACAAGCGGAAATTTGAAATTATTGTTGTAGGAACCGGATTGGCTGGTGGTGCTGCAGCAGCCAGTTTTGCTGAGCTGGGTTATAATGTTAGAAGCTTCTGTATTCAGGATTCAGCCCGGCGTGCCCACAGTATTGCGGCTCAGGGTGGAATTAATGCTGCCAAAAACTATCCGAATGATGGAGACAGCATCTGGCGTCTTTTTTATGATACCATCAAAGGCGGCGACTATCGCTCTCGCGAATCTAATGTGTATCGCCTTGCCCAGGTATCCAACGAAATTATTGATCAGGCCGTAGCTCAGGGTGTTCCTTTTGCCCGTGAGTATGGGGGTAACCTGGCTAACCGTTCTTTCGGTGGAGCACAGGTATCCCGAACATTTTACGCACGCGGACAAACCGGTCAGCAGTTGCTACTCGGTGCTTATCAGGCAATGATGCGTCAGGTTCACAACGGAAATATCAAATACCACCCGCGCCATGAAATGCTGGATGTTGTTGTAATTGACGGCCAGGCGCGTGGTATCATTACCCGTGACCTGGTTTCGGGTGAACTAAACAGATATGAAGCCGATGCGGTGGTTCTTGCTACCGGTGGCTATGGAAACGTATTCTATCTTTCTACAAACGCTAAAAATTCAAACGTAACAGCTGCATGGAGAGCTCACAAACGAGGAGCTGCTTTTGCCAACCCATGTTACGTTCAGGTTCACCCAACCTGTATTCCGGTTTCCGGCGACTATCAGTCAAAACTGACACTGATGAGTGAAAGTTTGAGAAATGATGGCCGGGTTTGGGTACCTAAGAAGAAAGGGGACGATCGCCATCCGAACGATATTCCCGAAGACGAACGATATTACTATCTCGAAGAGCGCTACCCAAGTTTTGGTAACCTTGTGCCTCGGGATGTGGCTTCCCGTAATGCCAAGATGGTTTGTGATGACGGACTGGGTGTTGGTGAAACAGGCCTGGCCGTGTATCTCGATTTCCGTGATGCCATCAAACGTGATGGACGAGAAACCATCGAATCTAAGTATGGTAACTTGTTTGAGATGTATGAAAACATCGCCGGTGAAAACCCATATGAGCGCCCGATGAGAATCTACCCGGCTGTTCACTATACCATGGGAGGTCTTTGGGTTGATTACAATCTACAGACAACCATTCCGGGACTTTATGCTGCCGGAGAAGCAAACTTCTCCGACCACGGCGCAAACCGACTCGGTGCAAGCGCATTGATGCAAGGACTTTCGGACGGATATTTCGTTCTGCCTTATACCATTGGTGATTACCTTGCAAAACAAGAGCCGGGCAAACGATACGGAACCGATCACAAAGCTTTTGAGGAAGCCGAAAATGCTGCTCAGTCTCAAATCGATAAACTCCTGAATATTGATGGTGACCGTACAATTATTGACTTCCACCGATCTTTAGGTAAGATCGTTTGGGACAAAATCGGGATCGCCCGAAATGCCGAAGGCTTGAAATCTGCCATCGAGGAAATTCGCGAACTCCGGGAAGAATTCTGGAAGAATGTGAAAGTACCCGGAGAGAAAAACAATTATAACAAATACCTGGAATTCGCCGGTCGTGTAGCCGATTTCTTTGAATTGGCAGAATTGATGGCTGAAGATGCGTTACAGCGTGAAGAATCAGCCGGATGTCACCTCCGCGAAGAGTATCAAACCGAAGAGGGGGAAGCATTGCGTAATGATGAGGATTTTTCATACGTAGCTGCCTGGGAATACAAAGGCCTGAATGGCAAACTGGAAGAAACCCTTCATAAAGAGAATCTTGAATTTGAATTCGTTGAGCTAAAACAACGTAGTTATAAATAGAGCCACTAAATCACGAAAACACAAAATTTAATGTTAAACCGGAAGAGCAATAACATGATTCAACGTATGATTTCTTACAGATTATACCCTTCGTGTTTTAGAGCTTTTGTGGCAAAAATTATTGCACTATGAGTAAAGAAATGACCATTCATCTTAAATACTGGAAGCAGAACGGCCCGAATGCGCAGGGATATTTTGAAGAGTACACGCTCGACAATGTCAACGAGCATATGTCTTTTCTGGAAATGCTTGACGTGCTCAACGAAGAGCTGATGCTGGAAGGCAAAGAGCCGGTTGAATTTGACTACGACTGCCGTGAGGGAATTTGCGGATCTTGTAATCTGGTAATAGACGGACGTGCACACGGACCGAAACATCGTGTTGCTGCTTGTCAGTTGCACATGCGTAATTACAGCGACGGTGATCATATCACCATTGAGCCACCAAGAGCTGCTTCCTTCCCGGTTATTAAAGATTTGGTAGTAGATCGCAGTGCTTTTGACCGGATCATTGAAGCTGGCGGATATGTATCTGTGAAAACAGGTTCTGCTGCCGAAGCAAATGCCATTCCGGTTGAAAAAGATAAAGCGGAAGCGGCCTTTGACTACGCTACCTGTATTGGTTGTGGAGCGTGTGTTGCTGCTTGCCCGAATGCTTCTGCATCGTTATTTACCGGAGCCAAAATTGCTCACCTAAACAAACTGCCGCAGGGCGAAGTTGAGCGTAAAGACCGCGTAGTAGCTATGGTTGACCAAATGAAAGAAGAGGGCTTTGGCGACTGCTCCAACTATGCAGAATGTGAAGCCGTTTGCCCGGTAGGGATCTCTATTTCAGCAATCGCCGAAATGCGCCGCGATTACATGAAAGCGGTGATGAGCGGAGATTGATGTACACTCTTCAACCATCAAATTTTGAAAAGGGTACGTGTTTTTAATACGTACCCTTTTTTGTTTTAGATCATCCTGAAATTTAACTTGTGGGATATCCCACCTTTCTATATCTTAGGTTTACTCCACTGAAATAAGTTGCTGGTGATTGTACTTGAACAAAAAAAATACATACGAAGCAAAATTAGACTCCAAAAAACGTGTCACAATACGTGGTGCTGAAACAGAGTACTACCATGTTATAGAGCATGAGGATGGTACTGTTGTTTTAAGTCCCAGAGTATTGGTACATCCTGATGAGGTCTCCAAGAAGTCTTATAAAATGATAGAAAAGGCAATTGAGAATCTGAATGATGGAAAAGTGTCTGAACCAATTGATATGGAGGAGTTAAAGAAGCTTCTGAAGGAGTAAAATGTTTACAATCAGATTTGGAGTTCCGGAAATGGAGGATTTTTGGAACGATCTAAAACTAAGAAAGAAGTCAAGGGGCCTTTCTAAAGATGAAGAAATTTTATTTAAGCAATTAGCTAAAGCTATTCAGTTTCTTGCAGCTAATCCCAGACACCCAGGTTTAAACTCTCATGAAATTGAACCGCTCTCGAAGAAATTCGGTCAGAAAGTCTTCCAATCTTACTTAGAGAATAATACCCCGGCCGCAGGAAGGATATTCTGGGTTTATGGTCCAAATAGAAAAGAGATCACGATTTTAGGAATTGAACCTCATCCCGAGGATAAAAAACGCGGTGCTTATGAAAGGATAAAGCTCTCAGATCTTCCTGAATAACCCAAATTTAGTTTGAGATTAACGCATCAACAAGCTTATCGAAATCCTGAGCAGTATTAAACACATTTGGTGAAACCCGGATGGAATCTCCCCGGAAGGAAACAAGGATGTTTTGCTCCTCGAAGGCAGATTTAATCTGACCCATATCATGTCCTTCCCCTAACCGAATTCCAAACAGGTGAGACGCCCTGTACTCAGGATCTTCAATTTTGAATCCGGCCGCTTTTAGTTTTTCAACAGGTCCGGCAATCAAATCCCGGCAATATTGCTGGATACTTTCCACGCCCCATTCATTAAGCTGCTGAACGGCTTTAAGCATCATCGGCACCAGTATGAAGTTACTGTGTTCACCAACTTCGTAGCGTAAAGCACCCGGTTGATATTGATCGTTGTAATTAACCAGGTTTGCAAAGTTTTCACTCTCGTAGCGATTGATCCAGTTTTCTTCTACCGGTTTTCCTTCATCCAGTGCAGGACCATAATAGGCAAGCCCGATAGAATAGGGTCCCATCAGCCATTTATACCCGGCGCAGACCAGGGCGTCAGGTTGAATTTCAGAAACATCGAAGGGCAGTGCTCCTACCGATTGCGTTCCGTCTATGGCAAGCCAGGCTCCCACTTCACGGGTTTGTTTTCGGATCGCTTTCAAATCAAACAATGTGCCATCGGCCCAGTGAATATTTCCCATGGCTACCAGCTTGGTCCGATCGTTGATGGCATTCAAAACTTTTTCATTCCAAACTTTACCCCGGTTCTCATGTTCTTTGGGGGGAGTGATGGTGATGATTTCACCCCCTTTTTCCTGAACCACTGACCGCCACGGATAGACATTGCTCGGAAATTGCTCACCGACTACAATGATGTTGTCTCCTTTGTTTATGGGAGCATTTCGGGCAACATTAGCCATCCCGTAAGAAACAGAAGGAATAACTACGATGCGTTTTGGATCTTTTGCATTAATAAGCTTGGCATATTCTTCACGGAGCTGATCCGTTTCACCGAAAAACTCTTCAGGTGAAATCTTAAAGGGATTGCGTTTTCGCTGTACTCCCCAAATCCCGGCTTCTTCAACAACTTTCAGCTGTGGCGACATGTACGCACAGTTCAGGTAAGTAACGGATTCATCGAGCTGGAAGTGAGATTTTTTACAGTCCATAGGTGGCTATTAAAATTAGTATGATTTAGGTTAGAGAACGTCGAAATTTCAGCTGTCAATTACCAAATTTTTTTGTTGATGAATATCAGGTTTGCTAAAAAAGAAGATCTTCCGGCAGTTCTCGTTATGAACGAAGCCTCTGTCCCTCATGTAACCAGTGAGGAGCTTTCGGAGATGGAGTATTACCAGAACAAGGCAAATCCATTTCTAATTGTAGAAGAAGAGGGAGAGCTGGCGGGATTCATGATTGTGCTTCAAAAAGGGCTGGACTATGAAAGCCTGAACTACAAGTTTTTCTGCACTAATTATGATGATTTCGATTATGTGGATCGCATCGTAATCTCGGGGAAGTTCAGAGGCAGAAAGTTAGGTACAGCTCTATATCAATATCTTGCCGAAAACTCAGATCAAAAGTATATAACCTGTGAAGTGAATCTTGAACCTCCTAATCCAAACTCGTTGGGATTTCATAAAGCGTTGGGGTTCAATAAAGTAGCAGAGCAAGTAACGGAAGAAGGAGAAAAGAGGGTGGCTCTGATGGTTAAAAGGTTGTAAAAGAGAAAATTTCTTTCTTTCAATTTGGAATGAAAGTTCTGGTTATAGGTTTATGAAGCTGACTATTCAATCATAATAAACCTAAAACACTATGAAATTCATGAAGAGAGTATCCGGAGTTTTTGCACTAATTTTTGCAATGCTCCTTTCAACTAATATAAAGGCACAGGACAGTGACATCGTTGATCTTGCTGTTGCCACTGATGAACTTTCAACCCTTGTTACAGCTGTACAAGCTGCAGGGTTGGTAGAGACGCTAAAGAGTGAAGGACCATTCACTGTTTTTGCACCGACGAATGCCGCATTCGAGGCCCTGCCGGAAGGCGTACTTGATATGCTATTGAAGCCGGAAAACAAAGATAAGTTGACGGCCGTACTTACCTATCATGTAGTACCTGCAGAAGTAATGTCTGGCGACCTGGAAGACGGTATGATGGCCGGTACGGTTCAGGGAAGTGAAGCTAAAATTACCCTTATGAACGGCAAAGCCACGGTTGACGGAGCTACAGTAATTATGGCTGATGTGAATGCCAGTAATGGTGTTGTTCATGTTATTGACCAGGTAATTTTACCTCCAAGCATAAAAGAGGCACTGGCTTCTGCTGAGAAGCAAAAGAAAGATAAGAAAGACAAAGACTGGTAAGTTAGAAACCAGACAGGACCATCCAGGCCGGAGTTGAGTGACGCCGGCCTTTTTTATTGGTTGGCAATTAATCAGCTTTCATCGGGAAGTGCTTCAAACTCCTGCCGTTTCTTCTCCATCCACTGCTGCATAGCTTCCGGATCATTCATCATTTCAGACATCTCTTGCATAGCCTGAAGGTGATCAACGTCACCCTGTTTAAACATTTCAGTTCCGTGCTGCCGGCTTAACTCAGCAATTTCTTCAAAGGTTTTTGCGGTAAATTCCTGATCACAGGCTCCGCCCAGTTGTTTACAGGTCATGGTTTTCATAAATAAATGGGATTATACCTTATTCCTGAGGACTTAAACTTTCACGGGTTTCTCTGAGTCTGTCAACCAACTCTTTGATTTGAGCCGGGGGCTGACCGTATTCGAAAGTCACTTTTTTCACTAAACCGGGACTTTGGATTTCTATCCACTCGGCCCCTCCATCGGCACAATCAGGGCAACCAATTACTTTAGGTAATGCAGTAATGGCCTCCTGATTAACAAGCGACTGAATTTCACCCCACTCCTGAGGAGAGACGGCGCGCTTATTTTCCACTTTCAATTCAGAAAGTCCGCCTTCACCCTTGTTCTCCCTTATTCTCAAAACAGCCTGGGATTCGTTTACTGAAACCTCCTGAAAACAAGGACCCACACACATGCCAAATGAAGAACCGGATTTGATGGTGTAGTTTGACTTGATGATATCACCCTGGGAGCATCCGGTGATAATCATGAATGCCATAAAAAGTATTGCTGGAATGAAGTTCTTCATAATAGTAGGTTATTCGGTCTGATTATATAGGCTAATTTAAAATTCTCTTTAAAACCAATATTTATTCAAAAAACTCAAACCCGTCAATAATATCAAGGTAAACGCCGTCAAAGCCGGCATTGAGTATTTTTTGCAGATAGGAATCTTCGTTTCCATAAATGATGGACTTCCACTCGGGATGCCAGTACATCACCTTAAAGTTTCCTTCCCAGTTTGGGTTTTCCTGAACCAGCCACTCAGGATTACCGGTGCTCCAGCCGTCCTGCCAGTAATAGCGGTAGTCTTCGGCTTCCCCGATGCTCATATAACTAATCACCATTCGTTCCCCGCCATTCTTTTTCTGCCGAAGCTGTTCTATTTCACTTGGAGTGAACATTCGGCTTCCATAAAAAGCATCCATCACGATGATATCATAATTCGTGTTTTGCACAGATTTGATGAAACCTGACCGTGAATCAAATTCTGATTTATTCAGCAAATAAAGGAAATTGTGAGCTTCAGATAAATTTGATATCTGCTCGTCGTTAACACCGGGAATAGGATTTGGTTGATCCGGGATTTCGGTTAAATTCCGATCGGGAGCCGCAAAGGAGAGATAGCCTAAAGCCGAATTCTGGTTATAGGAATTAGTTACTTTAAATGGTGTAGAGCAGTAGTCGGTTACCAGGATTGTTTTGCCGGCTTCCTTACCGATGTTGAGCAGCCTCAGAAGCTGATTGGTCTCGGTAGCCGGTGTAGGCTGATCATCATTACTATACCCGAAAAAAAGACTTTCCTGGGCCAGGCCATCCACAGCGTTGAGGTAATCAGTGGCAATATTTCCGTTTTTTAGAAGGAGGGGATGCCCGTTCTGGGGGATAACGGCAAAGCCGGGATCCTGATTTTTAGCGTACTCAGAAATTTCCTGAACAAAACTTCGCATCTCTTCCCGATATTCAATACTGTCGTTGTTGAAGACAACACCGCAGGAAAACAAAGTGGAAATAATTAAAAACAGGAATAGAAATTTTGTTCGCATTGGTTTGTATTTTGAAGTAAAACAGAGAAAAAATCTAACAGGCTAAAATTGCAGGATTATTTTCAGAAAGCAGAATTAAATTTAAAAAAAATTTGGGGGTTCGACGGATTTCGTCCCGGTCAGGATGAGGTAGTCCATTCTGTTTTTGATGGGGAAGATACACTGGTACTTTTCCCAACAGGTGGGGGAAAATCGCTATGCTACCAGGTTCCGGCTACTGTTTTTGAGGGGATGACCCTGGTAATATCACCACTTGTGGCCCTGATGCAAGACCAGGTTCAACAATTAAAAGCGAAAGGAATTTCAGCTACGTTTATTAACAGTACCATCCCGTCTTATGAGGTTGAGCAGCGTTTAGTGAATGCCCGAAATGGAATGTACAAGCTGCTGTATTGTGCCCCGGAGCGATTGAAAACCAATCTTTGGGAGGCCGAATTACCCCGTTTGAATATCGACCTGGTGGCGATTGATGAGGCGCATTGTATTAGTGAATGGGGGCATGATTTCCGACCCAGCTATCGGGATATAAGAGAATCGCTGGAATCTATTGCTGATCAAACTCGGTGGATTGCTTTAACGGCAACGGCCACACCGGAAGTGCAAAAAGACATAGTAGATTCCCTGGGTTTCGAAGATGCAAACGTCATTTCCCGGGGTTTCTCTCGTCCGAATTTAAAATGGTGGGTGGTTAAATCCCCCAATAAAAAACAGAAGCTGGAGGAGTCGGTAAAGAAAGGGGCTCAAAAAGGGGATGGACTTATTTATGGCGGAACCCGCAAGAACTGTGAGCTACTTGCGGAGCGGTTTTCATGCATGGGAATAAAAACGGAAGCCTATCATGCAGGGGTAGAATCAGAAGAACGAAAAGCTATACAGCAGCGATGGATCTCCGGGGAAACACCATTAGTCTCTGCTACCAATGCATTTGGCATGGGCATCGATAAACCCAACTGCCGGTATGTGATTCATGAGGAAATGCCGTATTCGCTGGAGGCTTACTACCAGGAAGCAGGTCGGGCCGGCCGGGATGGGGAAGAAAGCTTTCCCATTTTATTGTACCGGGAATCGGACTACCACAAAGCGGATGAGCGTATTGATCAGGGATATCCGACTCTCGATGAATTGGATCATGTATATCAGGTTTTATGCGACAGCTTTCATTTGGCGGTAGGCTCGCAAATGGAAGAGTCTATGTCGTTTGATATCGAGCAGATTAAAAAGAGAGGAAAAGTTAAATACGGAAAAGCACGGGCAGCTATGCGTTTGCTTGATCAGTTTGATGTAATTGCCATGCAGGAAGAAGTGAAGCCGGCCGTAAGCGTGCAGTTCACCCTCAGCCAAAATGCGATGAAAACCTTCCGGGAAAAGTGCAAAAACGATGAGAAGGCTGAATTCACCGATAAGTTGGAGCGAATGTTTGGGAGTTTGGCTTTCAAAGAAATGGTACAGCTGGATGAAGAGTATGTGCTGGATAAATTGGGGATTCGCAGAAATGTATTGGTTAAAGCATTAAACGTGCTGATGCAAAACGATCAGGTGCTGGTTTTTGAGATGCATAAACAACGAAGCCTGGTCAAAGTACTGGAAGCCCGTTCCAAAAAATTGCCGATGACGAAGAAAGAAGTGGAGTCGCACCGTAATAATCTGTTCCGAAAGCTCGAGCATATGCATGGTTATATCCTGACCGTCCGTTGCCGGGAAGTATATCTTAGAAATTACTTTGGCGACACCGGTGCAGAGCCCTGCGGACATTGTGACAACTGCCTAAAAACGACGGCTTCAGAAGAGGTGAGCCCAACTGATGAGGAGATTAAAGCTGTTTATGATGAACTTGAATCGGAGGAGCGGACTGTTTCTCAATTATGCAGTTCAACCGGGCAGTCTAAGCGAAAAGTGCAGCAAGCCCTTCAGTTTTTAATCCGAGAAGACAAAGTGACTACCATTCCCTCAAAGCCGGGATACTATTGTTTGTTGTAGGTGGGTAGGTGTTAGGTTTTAGACGCAAGGTGTTAGGTGTTAGGTGTTAGGTGTTAGGTGTTTGGGGTGGGGTTATTTCTTTAGAAGAGTGTGAAGCATTTTCTGGATTTCGGTATTGTGTTCTAAAGCAGAATCAAGCTTTTGCCCTTTCATAATTTGATTTTCTTTCAACAAGAGTAATTGGGTTTCAAGCTCAAAACTGGAGCCAAGTGAGATTCTCAGAAACCGTTTAAAATCTTTTCTGCTTTCTCTGCTGCATGCTTCTGCAATATTGGAGGGAACCGAAATGGATGATCTTATAATCTGATCCCGATAGGTATATCGTTCGGTTTTTGGCAGTTCTTTTATAATGGCATGTACAATAGAAGTCATTTCCATGCTTCTCTGCCAAACGATAAGCTTTTTAAAGTTTTTCATCAGAGATATTCTTTTGGCTTTGTTCACCAGTAAGAGCTCTGAAAACCCAATTCCTTACAAAATTAATGAACTATTACCTCGACAAGAAGCCCTTGCCACCCCACCCCTAACACCTAAAACCTAACCCCTTGCGACTAAAACCTTGCCCCTAAAACCTATTCCCCCTTCGTAGCCTTAACCGAATCAATATGCGCCTGAATATACTGCTCTTCGTTTTCCAGCTGACGGATCACTTCCTGAACCCGCATTAATTGCCTTTCCACTTGTTTTTGGTAAAAGGTGTGGGAAGCTAAAAACTGCTCTTCGGTAATGCCAAACTTGTCGTACACCAGCGCTTTCAGCGAATCAGCATTAACGCTGTCGGGTTGGGCATCGCGATAGGTAGAGATATGCTGCATCTCAATCAAAAGGTCGATGTAATTCTGTTCGCTGATCAGGTTTTCAGGCTCCGGAGCTTTATCCGGGCCCATGCAACCATATCCGATCATAACTGCCAAAAGAAGAAGAACAACCTGCTTGAGTAACCTTTTCATGTGTCGCTTCCTAATTGGTCGGATCTTTGGGGTTAAGCGGACGCATTGTGATCTCATTGATCAGGAAATTGTCGTCCGTTTCAAGAAGGAATTTTACTGTGCTTGATATGTCGGTTGTTTTCATCATATTCGGATGATTGTCGATGCCGTCAATTTTTTCGAAAAGCTCGGTATCGATTGAGCCAGGAAATACGCAGGTGACTTTAATTCCATCATAGCGAAGTTCCTTAAACAAGGCTTCACTGAATCCACGGACGCCGAATTTGCTGGCGTTATATCCTGAGATGGTTGGGTTTCCTAAAAGACCCGCAATGGAAGAAATGTTAATGATGTGGCAGGTATTCTCATTGTTTTTCATCAGGGGCACGATGAGACGGGTGAGGTAAAAAATTCCGTTCAGGTTCACGTTGATCATCGTGTGCCACTCGCTCATGGAAAGGTCATCGACATTGGCTGAGTACATCACACCGGCATTATTAATCAGAATATCAGGGATGTGATTCAAATCAAAGGTATCATCCACCCATTCTTCCAGAGCATCCGCATTGGTGATGTCCATTTTCACGGGATGAAACTTATCGCCCAGTGATTTTTGAAGGTTCTTCATCTTATCGAGGCTGCGCGCAAGTCCATACACTTCAGCTCCGTTTTCGACAAGCATTTTACTGAATTCAGCTCCAATGCCGCTGCTTGCTCCGGTAACGATGGCGATTTTTGAATCAAGGTTCATTGTAAAAATGGTATTTTGTTTACATTCAATGGTTTAAAAGTACTACAAAAAGATGAGCAAAATCGATTCCAATTCATCAAAAAAAGCCCTCTACCTCGATGCCGGAAATTCTTCCATCAAGGGAGCCTATAAAAAAGGGGTGAACTGGGAAGCCATTCACGCCAAAGAAAAGTACACTGCTTCCGAGTTGGTACAGTGGATTGATGATCATCCTGAGTCGTTTTCACATATCGTTTTATCGAGTGTGCGGGATGATGTGCGGAAGGCGATCCGCTCAGAACTAAGTCATGTAAACCTGCTTGAACTTACTACAAGCGATATCCCGCGGGAGTTGCTTGACTATGAGACGGTTGAGACGCTGGGAATCGACCGGTTTTTGGCTTGCTATGGAGCCACCGATCAGGTTAGCGATGCGGTTGTGGTGATTGATGCCGGAACCGCACTCACTATCGATTACATGGATCAGGATGATGTGTATCATGGCGGGTTGATAGCACCAGGGTTGTCAGCCTTTGGGGGAATTCTGCCTCAAAAAGCACCGGCATTGCCAAATGTAGAAATGGAAATTCCCGAAACTTGGCCCGGTAAAAGCACCATCGACTCACTTAAATGGGGGCAGGCCGGATTCTATAAAATGGCAATTGAAGGAGTTCTTCAGCAATACGAAAAGGAATTCGGTGATTTTGAATTATTCATCACCGGGGGAGATGCACAGACAATTAAGCAATTGATAGACAGAGAATCCAAAGTACGTCCCTTTCTGGTATTTGATGGGATGAGGCGGTTGGAACATCGAACAAGGAACAGCGAATAACGAACGCTGAAGTGTCTATGTATTCATCTTGCCGCGAATAAGGGCAGAAACCATTTCCAGGGCCACTTTATTCTTACCGCCGCGGGGGATTATGATATCAGCATAGCGCTTGCTGGGCTCTACGAACTCAAGATGCATGGGACGAACGAACTTTTCGTATTGGGTAAGTACTCCATCTACCGAGCGACCCCGTTCCTGAATATCCCGTTTCAACCGGCGCAGCAAACGGACGTCATCATCGGTATCCACAAAGATTTTAACGTCCATCAGGTTTAACAGGTCAGGTTCCGAGAATATCAGAATTCCGTCAATGAGGATTACTTTTGAAGGGGTAGCAGTGATGGTTTCATCCTTGCGGGTGTGCTTTTCAAAGTCATAAACCGGAACTTCCACCGGGTAACCTTCCATTAAGGCTTTGATGTGACGGATCATGAGTTCGGTTTCGAGGGAGGCCGGGTGGTCAAAATTTTGTTTTACCCGTTCCTCAAAAGGAAGGTGATCCAGCTCCCGGTAGTAGGAGTCGTGCTCAAGCCGCAGGATATTATCCTTGGCAAACTCTTTGCAGATATAATTGATAACCGTTGTTTTTCCAGAACCGCTTCCTCCGGCTACACCAATAACTAAAGGCTTGGATGACATGCTTATTTTTGATTAGAAGATGAAGAAGTGGTGTTGTACGCCTGCTTTTGATCGTATTCCACTTTGTAATCCCGGATGGCCCGAAACATTGCTGAAGCCATGATGCTTTGGCCATAGTCGCTGGTGAGGAATCGCTGTTCGGCCGGATTGGTGATAAAACCTAATTCCACCAAAACAGCCGGCATGGAGGCCTCAAAAAGCACCTGGAAACCCGCCTGTTTTACCCCTCTTGATTTACGCTGGGCCCGGTTTTTGAACTGATCCTCAATCATATAGGCAATTTTCTCGCTGGTAGCGATGTATCCGCTGTGGGCCAGTTCATACACCAATAAATCTTCTTCGGTAAGTTCTTTGTCCGTTTCGTTTTTGAATACGCTGTTCTCCCGCTTCATTACTTCGAAGGAAGCATCACTTTTGTGAAGTCCGAGAAAATAAACTTCGGCTCCCCGCACATACTGATTGCGATACGAATTACAGTGAATGGATACATATAAATCAGCCTCAGCAAGATTGGCAAAATGACCAAGTTCAGCCAGGCCGAGGTAAGAGTCATCGGTGCGGGTATAAACCACTTCTACATCGGGGAGATGCTCATTGATATAAGCCCCTAATTTTTTAGCAACTGCGAGAGTGATTTCCTTTTCCTTCACTCCTTTATACCCGATAGAACCGGGGTCCCAGCCACCGTGTCCGGGATCAATGACGATCTTATCAAACCGAAGCTTATCTTTTACATCGTAATAGAAATCGTTTTTTGGAGCTGTATCAGGTGGGGCGACTTCCAGGGCGCTTTCATCCACAATCTCTTCATACCAGTTCCGGGCTAAAAATTGTTGGGAATACCGTTCCACTTCCCGCTGATCTGCAACTTCCAGGTTCACCAATATATCAGAACCGTTTTGGTCCAGGTAGGCATTCGATTTGTAATAAGCTCCGTTTCCGAGATAAATATCTATGCCGTAGCCGTATTTGAGTTTGTATAGACGAACTTCTTTCAGCTTTTCGCTTTCCTCAGGAAGTTCTAAACCTGTAGTGTCGATCTCCTCATCATATAAAACCATTTGAATGAGATCGGGGGCAGGTTGCAGAATATCAAAAGAATCGACCGGTGCGGTAAGGTGGTACCGGACTACATAGCCCATTCCATCGCTGCGAGCGGTATTTGAAACCCGGTGAAGCTGGGTTTGGGCAAAAACGCTGGCGAAAGAAAAAAGAAATATGAACAACAATGGTAGCGCTCTGTAAATATGAGGTATGCGCATATTGAGGCCGGAGTTATGATTTCGGTAAGTCATTTGCCTTGTAGATGATGCTTGTAATGTAAGATATTCTCCAAACCATTGAAAGAGTTCCAAAAAAAGGATAAAGTGTGAAAATTCAGTTTTAATGATACCTTCTGCACACACAATAGATATATTGTTTTCAAATAATAACGGCTTAGTTTCAGGCTGCACCAAGAAATCCATTTAACCTTTATGAAATCCGACTATTCCCGGGATACAATCTTAGAACAGCTTCGCAATGAGTGGCTTTCTGAAGTGAAAGCTAAGCTGGAGAGCGGGCTGGAAGCAGAAGTTCAGCAGCTGCAAGATTTACTCCAACAAACTCAGTCGGGCATTGAAGCAGATGAGACAGAAAAGGCATTGCGGAAATTTACCGAAAAGGTTCAGGCTGATATTGAAAAGGCAGAAACTGACGGCAAGCCTGATAATAACGTAGAATGGCTTGAAAACCTGAAGCCGGTGCTCTCTCAAATTCAGGAAGAGGTAGTATTACCTCAGCAGGAAAGCCGGTTTGAGTCCCAGAACGATGATTCCGGGATGACAAAGTTCGGAAAGGTTTTTAAGCGTTCGGCAAGGGGAATACAGCGCGGGGTTAACGCCACGTCCAACGGAGTTCGTAAAGTATTTGGTGGGTCTGAAAAGAAACCACCGGTGTGGAAACAAACAATTCCACTGCAATTTGTAGTCAGGATTCATGTTCTTCGTCTGGACAAATGGATGCGAGAATGGAACAATGAAATCCAGAAGCTGAAAGCCGAAGTTTTGATGGAAGCAGACGCCTGGACGCTGCATTCCGGAGGGTTAATCACCTATGAAAAGAAAGAAGGTGAAGGAGAAAAATTAGTCCCCGGGGAACCGGCCGAAATCACTCCTACTCAAAAAGATCTGGAGATATTTTTTCAAGAAGCCCTGCAGAAACTGGAACAACTGAAATCGGTTAACACCCAAAAACTGCAGGAGCATTTGCAAAGCGTGGGTGATGAAATTGAACGTGCAGTTTCTTTGACAGGCACCTTTGAGCGACCGGTAAGTGAATACACCAAAACAAAGATCGTTCACCGGCAGAACAGCATACAGACCCGACGGCAGAATGACGACAAAGTTTGGGGCGAGCTGCTGAATGTGTTGGTGCAGAGGGTGCTCCTCTCTATGAAGTTTATGCAACTCCATGAAATGATGGAGGAGCGGACCGGAGGTTTCAGTGAGGCGATCACGGAGTTTTTTGAGGACCATATTGAATCGCCCTGCAAGCAATTGATGGAACAGCTTGAAGAAGCCATTTCCATTTTTGATGAATCAGAAGACCGGCCGTTAAAGCAGGTGAGACAGCTAAGCAGTGAGCATCAGGAAAAAATGATCGGATTTATAGATCAGCAGATTTTGGAGCCACTGGGCGAGTTTACCGAAGACGCTGTATTAGGCACAAAGTTTGAACGGTTTACATCAGCCATCCCGGAGTGGACAAACGAGCAGCCCGAAAAAGCAACGCTCATCGAGAAGCTGGATTTGACGCACCTTCCTCCGGTTTATGAATTTGAGCAGGTTGATTGGCAGGTGCTGGTTCAGCGTGTGATCAGTAATCACATGGTGAAGGAGTTCATGCCCAAGGAGATAAAGGCTGAACAGTTTTTAATGAAGGTGATGCAAAGCCTGCAGGAAATTTCCCAGATTATATATACCAACCTGGAGATTGCGGATGAGGTCAAAAAGTCGGACGAAGAAGAACCCATTCAGGTTGCCCGTGAAGGATTAGAGCGAGCAAAAACCAAGCTCGAAGAACTGCAGGAGGATGTCCGGGAACAAAGAGAATCGCTGGAAGGCAAGCTTCAGGAAAAACAACACGCAGCGTTTGTGAAACTGGCCATGCTGCTCGAAAAGCAGGATGTGAGTGAAGTCCGCCTGGCAGGAGCTGAGTATAAAGCCAAGCAGGCCGCTGTGGACTGGAAGACGAAGCTTCAGGTCTGGTGGGCACGAATTTCGGAAAAAGGGGAGCTGTTCGGCCGGTTTGTCTGGAAAAAAATTAAACAGTATTCGGAAGCTGTCCGAAAGTTTCTGGGCTTTGCTGAAAAGGAAAAACTGGAAGGCGATAAAACCGACCTGGCTACTTTCTTGTCAGAGACGGATGAGCAGATCGCCGGGCTTCCATTTATCTATCGCCGGCTTTTTGATTTTAATAAAGAAATAGACGAGCGTTTCTACATTCGCAAGCCCGAACAATTTGACCGGTTCAAAAAGGGGTATGAGCTGTGGCAGAATAATTTCCCTTCAACTTTTGCCATTGTAGGGGAGAAAGGAAGTGGAAAAAGCCTGTTTATTTCTTTGCTGATGGAAGAAGTGCTGACCAAGCATGATGTGATTGAAATCAATTTTGAGGACACGATTTGGACGGCCGATGAAATTATGGAGCAGGTAAGTGATGCTCTGAAGCTGGATGAGACGGAGAGCATAGAAGATCTCATTGCCGCCATAAAGCGAAAGAAAAAGAGAGTTGTGATCATCCTTGAGAACATTCAGAATTGCTACGTTAGGAATATTTCGGGTTTTGAAGCAATGGAGCAATTGCTGCTTCTGATTTCCGAAACGAACAAGGAAATCATGTGGATAGCCAGCACAACCCGGTATGGCTGGCTGTTTTTAGACAAGGTGCTGAATATTGCTGACTATTTTACCCACGCGGTAGAAACGGATAACCTGAATGCCCAGCAGATTGAAGAGCTGATCCTGAAGAGGCACCGTGCAAGTGGATATCAGCTTAAATTTTTACCGGATGATGCCACAAAGAAAAGCCGCAATTTCCGCAAGCTGATGGATGACGAAGAAAAAACCCAGGAGTATTTGCAGGATCGGTACTTTGAAAAACTGGCAAAATTGAGTGAAGGGAATTCTTCCATTGCCATGATATTCTGGATTCGGTCGATACGGGAATATGACGACAGCCATTTCTACATCGACCCCTTCGACTTTACGGCCATTAACCGAATTGATGAACTCGACAGTACCGAGTTGTTTGCCCTGGCCGCTTTTGTGCTGCACGACTCACTGATGCCTGAACACCTCGCAAAAGTGCTTAATCAGCCATTGAGAGATAGCAAACTGCTGGTATCCCGATTAACATCCCGCTCTATTTTGTTCAAGACTGAGCATGGATATATGCTGAATCACCTGATTTACAGGCAGGTAGTTCGGGTTTTGAAAGAAGCTAATTTCATACATTAAACTATGGCACTGCATAAAAACATTTGGATGCTTTTGGTTCTGTTTCTGCTGAACGGCGGCTTGTTGAATCCGTTGTCAGCCCAAAATACAGCTCAGGAAGATACGGCCTCAGCCCAGATTCAGGATACTACGCTTACCCAGAAGATTGATTCTCTAATTAATGAGCGATTGTCCCGTCTCGACTCACTCACCATGAGGTTGGAACAGCAGGCCGGACTTTCAGAAGACACCACCCAGGTTTCAGGAGATGCAGAGCAGGCGCTGGCTCAGCTTGAACAGGTGATATCGTGGCCGAAAGTCCTCATGATTATCTTGTTTTTTATTGCTACTTATTATGTGACATCGTTCATCAGTACTATTCTGGGAAATTTTTCGGAGCGTATTTCAAAATACAGGCTTCGCATAAAACGGATGGTTCCTATTGTCCGGGTGGTGTTATGGACCCTTGCTATTTATGTAGCGATCGCCGGCATCATTCAGCCGCCTTATGCAACCATAATCACGGTGATGGCATCGGTGGGTATTGCGGTTGGGCTTGCTTCGCAGGACGTGCTCAAGAATTTATTTGGCGGGGTGATGCTGATTCTGGACCGGCCGTTTCAGGTGGGGGACAAAATCCAGTTTGCCGATCATTATGGGGAAGTACAGCAAATCGGGCTGCGATCAAGCCGCATAGTCACTCCCGGTGATTCTGTGGTTACCATTCCCAATGGGGAACTGATTCGAACCGCCGTATCTAATGCCAACACCGGCGCCCTCGATTGTTTGGTGGTCACAAATATCTTCCTGCCGGCTGAGTGTCCTGTAGAGGAAGTGAAAGAAGTGGCATATAAGGCCGTAATCGCTTCCCGTTTCGTATTCTTGAAAAAGCCCATCAGCATTATGACGGAAAATGAAATGCACGAACGCCGGTTTGTGCTGAAGTTGAAGGTAAAGGCCTATGTACTGGATATCCGGTATGAATTCCCTTTCCAAAGTGATGTGACTGAACTCATTCTCACCGAACTGAAGAAAAGAGGGATTATCCGGGATGAGACACTGCACCAGGAGTTAGTTGGGGATTGAACCCCGTCATCGCGGACCCGGACCCGCGATGCCCGTTGTGAGGATGACGGGCTAGTTCATCGGTTCAAGCTTTGCAACGCTCTGATCCGGGCTGTAGATGATCCGGATGTCGGTATCATTATCTTCATCAAACACTTTAATGGAGATTTCCTGACTGAATTCAATCTCATCGATTTCGTGGGGCTTGATCATGAGTGGTTCCATGAATTCGGAATCCAGCCCGCGCATTGTCTTGAGCTCTTCATTCAGAAAATCCATGTACTCCAACTTCAAATTTCCTTCACGAATATAGGTTACTATCAGCGAGTAAGCGACCTGACCCGCATAGGAGAAGCGTTGCTGTAATTGCGAATTAAGCTTACGGACATCTTGTTGTCGAGTATAGAAGTAGAACTTCAATGCTTTTTCGAACAAAATTTTGTCTCGATCATTCAATATCTTTGTAATGGATTTCATGCACTGAAGTTAAAACCATTAATCGACAAAAGTCAGGAGCATTATGTCTGCAACACCATCAACCATGCTGGAAATAGGAACAGAGGCACCGGGTTTCACCCTTCCAAGTGTGAACGGCGGGAATCTATCACTAAGCTATGCCGATCAAAGCAAAGGGTTTGTGGTAATGTTTATTTGTAATCACTGTCCGTATGTACTCCATATTGAAGATGAATTGGTGAATGTAGCTAACGAATATATAGCCCGTGGAATAGGTTTTATCGCCATAAGCTCGAATGATGTAGAAAAATACCCGCAAGACAGTCCGGAGAAAATGGCTCAGAAAGATTATCCTTTCCCGTATTTGTATGATGAAAGTCAGGAAGTGGCTAAAGCATACAAAGCAGCTTGTACGCCGGATTTCTTTGTATTTGACGAAAACCGTAAGCTGGTTTACAGGGGGCAATTTGATGAAAGCCGACCTTCTAAAGACACTCCTGTTACAGGTGAAGATCTTCGAAATGCCCTGGATGCCTTGTTGTCCGGCGAGCAAATCCCCGAAGACCAACAAGTGCCAAGTATGGGCTGTAACATTAAATGGAAACCCGGTAATGAACCGGAATATTTTGGATGATAAAGAAGAAATGAAAAACGAAAAATTGCAGAAACTGCGAGAAGACTATTCGAAGCATTCACTGGATGAGTCGGACGTAAATAAAAATCCATTTAAACAATTTGAGCGATGGATGGAAGAAGCGGTAGGTGCTGAGGTTCCCGAGCCCAATGCCATGGCCCTTGCTACCGTGGATGCAAATCAAAAACCACATACACGCATTGTGCTGTTGAAGGGATTGGAAGACGACAGCTTCATCTTCTACACCAACTATGGCAGTGATAAAGGGAAGGAGCTGGAGCAAAATCCCAACGCGTCCCTTTGTTTTTTGTGGCTACAGCTTGAGCGGCAGGTTCGTATTGATGGAACTGTTGAGAAGATTCCTAAAGAAGAAAGTGAAGCATATTTTAAACAGCGGCCCTACAAAAGTCAGCTTGGCGCGTTGGCTTCCAATCAAAGTGCGGAAGTGCCAAACCGAGAATTTCTGGAAAAGAAGTTTGCTGATCTTGAAGAAAAATATCCGGAAGGAAAAGTGCCAATGCCGGAAAGCTGGGGTGGATACCGGGTAATCCCCGAAACGATAGAATTCTGGCAGGGCCGAAGAAGCCGGCTTCATGACCGTATTAAGTATCAGCTGACAGGAAATAAGTGGGACATAAAAAGACTTTCGCCTTGAGATGATATCAAAGGTGAATTATATGGATTTGGTCTTAAAACCGATACCAAAAATGACTTGATTGCTTCATCAATCAGACCCCTTTCTGTCTTTCCCCTTGGTAAGGGGAAAGGACTCCTGTACAGGTAGAGATATGGTTAAACCTGAAGTTTATAAAAGCCTATGGAGCGATACTAAAGGATAATGTGCTTGTTTTCAGAGAATGGTCAGTTATATGATTTTTACTGCCGTTTCGTTACTTTGAATAAAAGAATGCATAGTGAAAAATGGAAACGATAAAGGTTCAAATAAAAGACAATAAAGCGTTAAAGATTCTAAAAGATCTTGAGGATTTGGATATTCTTAAAATTATGGAGAATGATGATGTAGATCTGCATCAGGGTGAAAAGCTATCAGTGAAATATGCAGGGGCAATATCATCAGAGACCTCCAAGAAGATGAATAATTACGTTAATGAAAGTCGAGAAGAATGGGAAGATCGGGATATCTGATCGACAGTAATGCCATAATTGATTTCTTAGGAGGAAGAGCTGATTTTTAAGTCTTTTGTTGGGGATTCTGAAGTACTCGGTTTAAGTGAGGGAATCATTGATTTATGCATTCAGATTAGAAAAAGCTACAGGATAAAATTACCGGATGCACTAATAGCAGCTACAGCTATTAATAATGATTTCATTTTGGTAACCAGAAATATCTCTGATTTTAATTTCATAGAGAACTTGGAACTGATAAACCCGCACAAGATTAAGAAGTCTAATTAGTAAGTTAAGTTTAGAATAGTACCTGCTATGCCCAAGATTAAAGAAGAGCGGATGGAGGAGCTTCCCAAGCTCGAGAACACGCTCGTTTATACCGATTTTGATGAGGACAACCCAGGACCAAAGGGGAAATGGAATTCCGAAGTTTTTGAAAAGGATCAACCCATTGTTTTAGAGCTGGCCTGCGGAAAGGGAGAGTATTCGATCGGTCTTGCCCAGCTTCACCCTGATAAAAACTATGTCGGACTGGACATAAAAGGTAACCGAATGTGGGTGGGAGCTACCGAAGCCCTGGAAAAGAATCTGAATAATGTTCGGTTTCTCAGATGTTATATCGATCACCTCGACCAATTTTTTGGCAAAGATGAAGTGGATGAAGTCTGGATTGTGTTTTCCGATCCCTATATCAAAAAAGAGAGAAAGCGGCTTACGGCTCCCAAGTTTCTGGAAGTATATCAAAAAGTGATGAAGCCCGGCGCGGTCATTAACCTGAAAACAGACAGCGATGTACTGTATGAATACACCAAAGAAATTATTGACCAAGAGGGACTTGAGCTGCTGGATGATGAGCCGAATGTCCACAAAAACCGCCCCGATGATCCCGAGCTTTCCATCATTACCTACTACGAAAGCATGCACCTGGAAAAAGGGAAGACAATCAAGTATTTGAAGTTTAGGGTTTGAAAAGCTGTCAGCTATCAGGAGACAGCTGTCAGTATGAAAAGCCATGAATGGCTTGGTACTAGTTGCGCCGCTCTGCTGCGCAACGATGGGTGGAGGCTCTGCCTCATGTGGTGCGGGAAAGTAAATGATGTGCGAATGACCGATGGATCGGTTTGCGTGCTGTCCGTTTTTATTGCCCTTTCCTTCCGACCTCTTTCTGTCTTTCTTCTTCGCAAGGAGAAAGGACTCTTTGGTAAAATCTTAGGAAGGTAAACCAAATCAAATATTAAAAGAATGTCTTTGAGAGGAGTGAATATTGCCGAATTTAAGATTGGGATGGATAACGACGAAGCAATCTCAAAGAAAAGGTTTGGGATACTCAACAGCGCTAGTAGACTTCATTTGAGATGACGAATAATAGCGAGCTCTGTCTTAAAGTAACGATTCACAACCAATAAAAACCCCATCTTGATTTTCGCTGTGGAATGTTTACATTACGGAAGTTAACACCGTTAACCTAAGGAAGCGAATGAGCGAAGAAGTACCTTTACGTGATCAGATTTTAGAGATAAGCAGGCATTTATTATACGAGGAAGGATATAAGTCACTTTCGATGCGGAAAATTGCCAAAAAGGCTGATGTTTCCGCAACAAGTATCTACCTCTATTTCGAAAGCAAAGATCATTTACTTCATACGCTGATTGAAGAATCGGTGGAAGATTTAAGCCGGTTCATCGAATCGAAGGCATTGCCTAAGGCCGATAGCATTGAGCGATTTAAGGCCATTACAAAAAGTTATGTGGAGTTTGGCCTTCAGAACCCGGAGAAGTACGAGATCATTTACAAAGTCCGGTCTGATTCAATGGCACGTTATCCAAAGGAGAAGTTTCGAAAAGCCCGCCGTGCCTACGAGCTTCTGGTGAAAACCATTGAGGAAAGTGTGGATCAGGGACTGATGGAAGTGGATCAGCCGGTTGTTGCCGCTTATTCAATATGGGCACAATTACACGGTGTGGTTTCGGTTGTACTCAACAAGAGATTGGACAGCCGGATCGACAGAGAACAATTTATTGAGGAATCCATAGAGCATGTGGTTCAGGGATTTCTGATTCGAACAACAGTATTATAAACGAGGAAAGATTATGGAAGCAATAATGGAATTAGTTGGGTTTTTCAGTGAAATCCCGCTGTGGGCATCGATAGGATCTGCTGTACTGCTGATGCTGATTTTAGGCTACACCGGAGCTCCCCTCTGGCTGTGGGCCGTAGCGGGTTACGCAGGCTTAGTGGGATTGGATGCTCCCACCTGGCTGTATATCACATACACCGTTTTAGTGCTGGTGTTTAATATCAAACCCATCCGGAGAGTGGTTCTGAGTGGCCCGATTATGAAGCTTCTGGATGCGTTGAATTTTCTTCCCAAGATATCCGAAACTGAGCAGACTGCCATCGAAGCGGGAAATGTGTGGGTAGAAGGCGAATTGTTCTCCGGAAAGCCTGATTTCAAACGTATTCTCGATGAAGATTATCCCGACCTGACCGAAGAAGAGCAAGCGTTTGTGGACGGACCTGTTGAGAAACTTTGTGAAATGGTGACGGACTGGGATGTGATGGTTCGAAAGGGATTTACTGATGAAGTCTGGGACTTTATGCGAAAAGAGAAGTTCTTTGGGTTGATTGTTCCCAAAAAGTATAGCGGACTCGAGTTCTCTGCGACGGCTCACAGTGCTATCGTGGCAAAGCTGGCTTCACGATGCGGACCATTAGCTACAACGGTTATGGTGCCTAACTCCTTAGGTCCGGCAGAATTGCTTCTGCATTATGGAACCGAAGAACAAAAAGATCATTACCTGCCCAAACTGGCAACCGGAGAAGAGATGCCATGCTTTGGACTTACAGAAGCAAATGCCGGGTCTGATGCCGGAAGCATGCGTTCGGAAGGAGTGGTGTTTAAAGGTGATGACGGAGAGCTGTATCTGCGAATGAATTTTGAAAAGCGCTACATTACATTGGCCGCTATTTCTACGGTGATTGGGTTGGCCTTCAACCTGAAAGACCCCGATCATCTGATCGGAGACGAAGAAAATAGGGGCATTACCTGTGCACTTATTCCATCAGATACCGAAGGGGTGGTATTGGGCCGCAGACATGATCCGCTAGGAATTCCGTTCTACAACTGCCCGATTGACGGCAAAGATGTGGTAGTACCTATAGATGCCATCATTGGTGGAAAAGAAGGTGCCGGAAATGGCTGGCGCATGCTGATGGAGTCACTGGCTGTAGGACGAGGAATCTCACTGCCGGCGCAAAGTGTCGGAGGAGCGAAAGTAGCCACCAGAGCCATCGGAGCTTATACGGCTATCCGTAAACAGTTTGGACTGAATATCGGGAAGTTTGAAGGCATTGAAGAGCCGATGGCCCGAATTGGAGGTTACACCTACCTGATGGAAGGCGCCCGCAGATATACCACCGGCGGACTGGATAGCGGACAAAAACCGGCTGTAGTCACGGCCATTGCCAAGTACAATTTTACCGAATTGGGAAGAGAGATTGTCAATGATGCCATGGATATTGTGGGAGGAGCCGGGATTTCCCGTGGTCCCCGAAACATCTTTGCCAGCAGTTACACGGCCATGCCGATAGCTATAACGGTAGAGGGAGCCAACATCCTGACTCGTACCTTGATGATCTTTGGTCAGGGAGCCATTCGGTGCCATCCCTATGCCTATAATGAAATCGATGCACTGATGAACAAAGACGTGAAGGCTTTTGATGATAACTTCTGGAAGCATATTGGTCATGTAGCCCGGAATAAGTCCAGAGCGTTCCTGCTGAGTATCACAAGAGGGCGGCTGGCAAGTTCACCGGTAAGCGGACCATCAGCGAAATACTTCCGCAAGCTGGCGTGGACATCCGCCTCCTTTGCTTTCTTCGCAGATATTGCGTTGGGATCGTATGGCGGAGCCCTGAAGATGAAAGAAAAAATAGCCGGTCGTTATGCCGATATCCTGAGTTATATGTATCTGGCTTCCGGAGCGCTCAAACGATTTGAAGCTGAAGGAAGAAGAGAAGCGGACAGACCGTATTTTGAATGGGCGATGGAATACAGCTTCTGGAAAATTCAGCAGGCCTTTGAAGGCATACTTCGTGAAATTAAAGTGCCCGGTTTAAGCTGGGTATTCCGCCTGGCGGGAGTGTGGGGTCGATTGAACCCCATCGGAACCTATCCTTCTGACAAGCTGGGTCATAAAGTTGCACAAGCTATGCAAACCCGCGGGGAAGACCGGGATCATGTAACCGACGGAATTTTCCTTCCCAAAGATGATGAATCCGCCATTGGTCGATATGAGCAAACCATGGAATTGGTAGAACAAGCCTGGCCGGCATTCAAGAAGCTGTATAAAGCCATCAAAGCCAAAGAACTGCCTAAAGAACCCTATCTCGAAATTGCAGATTTAGCCGTCGAGAAAGGAGTTCTGACTAAAGAAGAAGGCGAGCTGGTCAAAAAAACCGAACAGGCCCGAAACGATGCTATTCAGGTGGATGAGTTTACCCTGGATGAGTACATGAATGAGACGCCGAGCAAGCCATTTGGTGATGGGGAAAGGCCTGAAAAAGCTCCCGAGGCGATGGTTTAACGTGGGAAAGTGTTAATGTGGGGACGTGTAAAGAGGCTGTCGGATGACAGGCTTCAGCTATCAGTAAACCCTATCCCTGTCGCTTTCCCTAACGCTCGCTTGCATGATGCCGCTCGCGTCAAGGGCAAGGGAACGCCTTTATGGGTTTAGGAGGTATGATCAAGGATGACATGTCGCTGCAATAGCGCAAGTGTCCACTTGTGCGGTGGTAGCTTAGACTATGTTGCCCGTTTTAGAAAACCCAATTTTTGAGCTCCGAAGCACAATGGTATTTTAGTTGAATAAAGGTTAGATCCCATAGCGAAAGACCCCTATCTGTCTTTCCCCTTCAAAAGGGGAAAGGACTCCTTGGTAGCATTCTTATCTATTAAAAAATCGAGTCATTCTGAGATATCGAAGGATCTTAGCCAGAAAATCTTTAGGATGTTGTCTTTCCACCTTAGTGCTACACCTCCCAACTATTGATTTGCGAATGACCGATGAACCGAGTGATCGATTTGCGAACTGTCCTCGAATTACCTCACGTCTACAGGAACGACAAAAGGCCTTTTTGCTCTACCAAACTCAATACTCAAGACTCACTTCTAAAATCTCATATCTCACATCTTACATCTTAAATCTAGCCAACAAATACCTCTTTAAATAGAAGCCCAAACTTCGTATCATCATGGCTTAACAAAATTTGGTAGAAAGTGAGCGAAGAGAACAATTCAAATCAAGAACATGGGGACAACAAGCCGGGAAAGAAAAAAAGCCCGGAAAACTTTCCCATTCAGGAATATCGGCTGGTTCCTGCCGACCATGGCTATGAAGGCTACGAAGAAGATGAAATTGACCTGATTGAACTGGCTAAAACCATATGGGATAACCGGAAAATTATTTACCGTTTTGTAGCGGTGGGTGTGGTTTTGGGAGTATTGGTAGCTCTGCTTAGCCCCAAAGAGTATGTAAGTGATGCCACGCTGATGCCGGAATACGCTAAAGAAGGAGATTTGGGAGGTGCATCAAGTTTAATTCAGCAGTACGGTGGTTTAATTGGCTTGAGTGGAGGTACATACAATGCTTCAAGCAATGCCATACGGGTAGACCTTTATCCCAAAATTGTACAGAGTCTGAGCTTTCAGGATAAACTGGCCCGGCAGCAGTTTTACTTCCCGGATTATGATACCACAACATCTATTTACAATTATTACTTAGAAGTGCAGACACCCGGGGTCTTAGGCTATTTGAAAATGTTTACTGTTGGTCTTCCCGGAACCATAATTGGTGCATTTAAAAGTGAAGAAGAGACTGTAAGTACGGGAGTCAGTAACCAGGATGAAATTGTTGAGCTGACTAAAAACGAAATGGACGTTATTGAAGTCCTAAGACAAAGAGTTTCAGCCAGTTTGGATGAAGAATCAGGAGTGGTTACCGTTCGGGCTCAAATGTCAAATCCAAAATTAGCGGCAAGCGTGGCTAAATTCACCATCGATGAACTGACCGAATACCTGGTGGAATACCGTACCGAAAAAGTAATCCGGGATCTGGATTTTATTGAGGAACAGTTGAATGATGCGAGAGAGCGTTTTCGGGAAGCTCAGCTGGAACTGGCTGATTTTGATGACAGTAACCAAGGTAATTTAACAGCCAGAGCTCAAACCGAGCGACAGCGACTGCAGTCAGAATATGACATTGCTTTTAACCTCTATAATTCCCTGACCCAACAGTTTGAAGAAGCCAAACTGAAAGTACAGGAAGAAACCCCGGTGTTTAAAGTGCTGCAGCCGGTGCAGGTTCCGGTAAACGATGAAACCAGCGGGGCTATGGTCCTGGTTGTATTTGTGATGCTAAGTGGTATCGCATCTATAGGCTGGATTTTTGTTCGTCAGTTTTTGGCTTCTAATCCTTTTGGGAGCGAGTCCTGATACCGCGAAGCCCTGAACGGCTTCGCTTGCTTACTGGAAGGGAGTTTAGCTGTTGGTTGACTGCTTTCAGCTATCAGTAAACCCAATCCCTGTCCCTTGCCCTCCGGCACATCGATAAAACTAATAAAACCTTCGCCACCGCCGCAGGGTAAGGGAACGCCTGATTAAAAGTCCGTCTTTGGGAGGAACGGATGCGACGAAGCAATCTCGAAGAATAGGTTTAGGATCTCAAACAACGCTCCACCTGTGCGGAGGTGGATTGAGCTTGGTTGCCCGAATCTTCGACCCCTTCTGTCTTCCCCTTCAACAAGGGGAAGGACTCTTGTTGAAATTTCCCCTCTCAATCCAACCACCGGGTCATCCTGATCCGCCGGCTGGCGGAGAAGGATCTTCACGAGGTGATATAGATTCGGATATCAGAACAACCCGTCATCGCGGAAATACTTTATCCGCGATCTCTCTTATCGATATCAAAAGTTTGTCAAGGAGATCCCGCATCTCCGCTTCGCTTCGTGCGGGATGACATGCAATAAAGCTTGTCTTTGCGAGGAGTTCGTGTTGCTGAATGTAAGGTTGGGATGATTAACGACGTGGCAATCTCCCTGAAATGGCAACTAAGTTGAACAACGCCCACCTGCCATTTCTAACAAAACCCTATCCCTGTCCCTTTCCCTAACGCTCGCTTGCATTATGCCGCTCACGCCAAAGGCAAGGGAACGCCTAATTAAAAGTCCGTCTTTGTGAGGAGCCTGCCTACCGGACAGGCAGGCGGATGAGGCGAAGCAATCTCCAAGAATAAGTTTATGATCTTCAGCAGCGCTTGTGAAAGAATTGATTCACGATAGATCGATGGACCGAACGACCGATTTACGAAGTACTGAATGTAGCCCTCCTTAAAAAATCCCCAAACACCCATTGATCGTGTAAATTATCCTGCGTATTATTGAGTAACAGAATTACTCGCTTAACTGCAACGCGGTGCGGGCGAAATTCAAAATGAAAAATTTAAAATTAAAAATGGGTAGGGATTGTTTTTGGGGTAGGCAATCCTGTAATACTACCGATTAGCCGAATGATAGCCCAATACTCAAAGCCACCCAGAAACCCATTTTTATTTTTAAATTTTAAATTCTTAATTCCCGAAAGGGTCCAATGCTCGATACCCTCATACAATCCAAAACCCGACTGAAGCTTCTGCTTCGCTTCTTCCTGAACCCGGACAGCAGCGCGTACCTGCGCGGACTGGCTCAGGAGTTTGATGAAAGTACCAATTCGGTACGGGTGGAATTGAACCGCTTTGAAGAAGCCGGTCTCATTGCCGGACATAAGGAAGGAAACAAAATAGTGTACAAAGTAAACACAAAGTTCCCTATGTTTGGCGAGCTCCAAAAGATCGCTTTTAAGCATTTTGGGATCGATCAGATCATTGAGCAGGTGGTACAAAAACTGGGGGATGTAAATGCCGTTTATTTGACCGGGGATCTGGCTAGGGGGTTAGATACTTCCATTGTGGATGTAACGATAATAGGTAAGAATATTGACAGTACTTATTTGACAAAACTGGTGGCAAAAGCAGAAGATCTGATCGGTCGAAAGATTCGAACGCTTGTTTATCAGCCAAGTGAAGTTTTTGAAATTGAACAACCGAGATTGTTGATCTTCGGTGATGAGAAATATTAAAAGAAAAAAAATGAAAATTATAGTTACAGGTGGGGCAGGATTTATAGGGTCAGCTCTAATCAGAATGATCATTAGAGAAACAGGTCATGAAGTCCTAAATATTGATAAACTAACCTACGCCGGGCATTTAGAATCACTGGAATCTGTTTCAGATTCAGACCGCTATCAATTTGAACCTGTGGATATTTGTGATGCCGGTGAGATTGACCGCATCTTTAATGACTTTAAACCCGATGCTATAATGCATCTGGCAGCTGAATCTCACGTAGATCGCTCCATTGATGGTTCGGCGGAGTTTGTTAGAACGAATGTGAATGGTACGCATACTTTATTGGAGGAGGCCAAGCAGTATTGGTTAGGGTTAGGAGGAATTCAAAAAGAAGAGTTCCGTTTTCTACATGTGTCAACAGATGAGGTGTATGGTGAATTAGGGGATGAAGGCTTTTTTACTGAAGAAACCCCATATGATCCTCGCTCACCCTATTCTTCCAGTAAAGCTTCATCTGATCATTTGGTAAGAGCATGGCATCATACCTACGGTTTACCTACTATGATTACCAACTGTTCAAACAACTATGGTCCCTATCAGTTTCCTGAGAAATTGATTCCGGTTGTTATTTTAAAAGCATTACAGGGGAAAGATATCCCGGTATATGGAACCGGTGAAAATGTTCGGGATTGGTTGTATGTAGATGACCATGCCCGGGCATTACTAAAAGTAGTGATTAAGGGCTTGCCAGGTGAAACCTACAACATCGGCGGACACAACGAAAAACAAAACATTGAAGTGGTACACACCATTTGTGATACACTGAATGAATTAGTGCCAAAAGATGCCGGTGATAGTTACAGAGATCAAATTTCTTTCGTCACCGACCGTCCCGGCCATGACTTCCGCTACGCTATTGATGCTTCCAAAATTGAGTGTGAATTAGGCTGGACCCCCGAAGAATCCTTTGATAGTGGGATCAAGAAAACCATTCAATGGTATCTGGAAAATATTGATTGGTGCGAAGCTGTCACAGAAAACAACTATGATCTCGAAAGACTTGGTACAGCCTAAATAATTTAAAATTTAGAATTACTCAATTTAGAATTTACAAAATGAAAGGAATTATACTCGCCGGTGGAGCCGGAACACGTTTACATCCAAATACGCTTGTAGTCAGTAAGCAATTACTACCGGTGTACGATAAACCTATGATCTATTATCCGTTATCAACTTTAATGCTATCCGGTATCAAAGAGATATTGGTGATATCTACTCCTGAAGATCTACCTCGTTTTGAAGATCTATTAGGCGATGGATCTCAATGGGGTGTTGACTTAAGCTATGCTGAACAACCCAAACCAGAAGGATTGGCTCAGGCGTTTATTATTGGGGAAGAGTTTATTGGGGATGATAGTGTCGCCCTAATTTTAGGTGATAACATTTTTTACGGACAAGGACTTTCTCAGAAACTCCAAAAAGCGGCTGAATTAGAATCCGGAGCAACAGTGTTTGGATACAATGTGCATGATCCGGAACGGTATGGAGTAGTTGAATTTGATGGAAATGGGAAAGTGCTAAGCCTCGAGGAAAAACCAAAACAACCAAAATCTAATTATGCAGTGGTTGGTCTATACTATTATGATAACCAGGTAGTAGATCGGGCAAAGAACCTAAAACCATCTCCCAGAGGAGAGTTAGAGATAACAGATCTAAATAGGATCTATTTAGAACATGAAGAACTCACTGTTGAACTTATGGGACGTGGAACAGCTTGGTTGGATACTGGAACGCATGATTCAATGCTACAAGCTTCGAACTTTGTACAGACGGTAGAACAGCGACAAGGTTTAAAAATAGCAAGCCCGGAAGAAGTGGCTTGGCGAATGAATTATATAGATAGTTTGCAGCTCAAAGAATTAGCAAAGCCACTGGTGAAAAGTGGCTATGGTGAATATTTACTTAATTTAGTTAAGGAATAATGCTTGAAATAATTAAAAAACCGTTGCCGGGTTTATTAGTAATAAAGCCAAGAATTTTTAAAGATGAGCGTGGGTTCTTTTTAGAAACATGGCAGAGAAAACGTTACAAAGATATAGGCATAAAAGAAGATTTTGTGCAGGATAATTGGTCTCGTTCAACAAGAGGTGTGCTAAGGGGTTTACATTTTCAAAAAGAACATCCCCAAGGGAAATTAGTCAGTGTCAGATCGGGGAAAGTGTTTGATGTAGCTGTTGATATTAGAAAAGAGTCGCCTACATTTGGCCAATGGCATGCAGAAGAATTAAGTGAAAGTAATCATTTACAAATGTATATACCACCTGGGTTTGCACATGGTTTTTGTGTGTTGTCAGAAGTAGCTGATTTTAATTATAAATGTACTGACTATTATTACCCAGACGATGAAGAAGGATTGCATTATCGTTGTAAGGATTTGAAAATTAAATGGCCTGATTTAAATAAGTATATTGTATCTGATAAGGATGAAAAAAATAAAAGATTTAGTAGCTTATTTAACTAATAATCAGGCTATTGATAATGCGAAAATTCAATCAATCAATGGTGTGTCATCACTATTAATGTATTCTTATTTAAGGATAGATTTTGATGTAGTATTGATTAAGGAAATTATATTAGTTGATGTTTATTTTGTCCTATTAACTATACTTGTAAATTTTGGTTTTGAAATAAAAGGGTTGGAATATATAAACCAAAAGCTAAAAATTGAGGCTAAAAAAAAAGTTGCAACAAGTATAACAGTTATAAGGTTAGGGCTTCTAATACCGGGGCTGATAGTGTTGATCTATTTGCTCCAAAATCCAAGGATTCATTTAATTGTATTATTCTTACTGAAGATTCTATCATTCATCTTTATCAACGCTTATTACTACTTGAGTGCTGATAAGCTCAAGTCAATAGCAAATAAGTATTTTTTTTCTTTCGTAGTTTCAGCTGTAGTTACCCTTTCTATTGTGTTTGATACAAAGAATATTGAGTTTTTAGCATTCTATTATTCAGGAATGTTTGTTGTGAGTACCTACTTCTTCTTCAAACATATTAGAAGTAAAATCAGCATATTATCATTGCTTTATTACTTAAAAAAGAATTTAAAATTTTTCCCAATATACACTTCTAGTGTATTCATTAAAGAATTGAATATACCGTTAATGAATATGCTTGGTGTAGGAGCCTCTAAGATTGAGTTATATAATCTAATCGATAAGATGATAAGGATGTTGGTTTCGGGAATAAGACCTTTAAATCAGGTAATACTTAATAATTACCACAAACTGGAAGTGAAGAATTTGAGGCAATATTTATTAAGAAATATAAGCATACACGTTTTAGCACATGGGCTTTTCTTATTGCTAGTTATTGCATTATATAATCTGCAGTTTTTAGAGTTGATGGAGTTATTCTATGTCCTAGCCTGTAGTAGTTTAATTTATTTTAGTTTATATAATTATATAAAAATATCTATAAGTAATACTGCCTTCTTTACTACTACAACAATTATATTATCTGGCATAACTGGATTAAGCATTATTTATTTTTTCTCAAAAACTACATTTATCTTTATTGTTTTAGCATATGTAGTTCCAGAGATAACATTATCTTTATTGCTGAATAGAGGCTCTAAGTGGTTAAGATAATTAACATATTTATTTTTTCTTTGCACTTTCCTTTGATTATGGTTTTGTATCAAAGGCATAAGACTTTATTTAATCCATTTTCATTCTATTTAATCATATGGTCATTAACAACTATAATTCCACTACTTTTAGTGCTAAATTATAGTATTTCATTTTATACTTCGATATATATATTACTATGCAACTTCTTGTTTGTGTTGCCCTCTATAATTTTTCCGAAAATTAAGATCAAGAAAAAGGCTTTTCTTAAAATCAAATATTTAATGCGGGCAAATGTTTTATTGATAAACATTTCTATAGTGTTCATTATTATTCATTTATATTTTAATGGGTATACATTGTTTGATTATATACGAGCTCCATTTGAAGTGACTAGTACATTAGTAGCAGCCAAATATGCTGAAACATTAGATAGGAGTATTTTTTCAGTGGTTTCAACTATATTTATATATCCAAATTCATTCCTTTCAGGATATATATATGGGATAACTAAGAAGAAAAAGTTTTCATATTATTATCTAATACCCTCTTTAATGTATTTCATTATATTTGGAAATAAGGGGTTTATATTTGTTAGTATTGTTCTGTATATAGCTGGTTTTATTCTTGTGCAGTATGAGAAAGGAGAGAAGTTAAAAATAACTAAGAAGACTATATATATTGCTATTGGATCGTTTGTTTTTATACTTGCAATTGTAATAGTCGCATTTATATCTAGGGCTAATTCTTTAGGGGGGGATGCTCTGTATAATTACTTAATAAAGGGAATAAGGTCATATTCTTCGGGTCACTTATTCGCTTTTGACGACTTTTTTAAAAGCCAAATTGGGCTTGATCATAAAATGAATTACTTAAAAAATGAAGATAGTCTTTTCTTTTACACTTTTAAGTCTATCTACAATTTATTTGGTTATGAGGGAAACATTCCTCATGAAGGAATGTATGCGGTTTCATTCGAAAATGAATATGTCAAATCAAATATTTACACTCATTTTCGAGCTATAATACAGGATATTGGAATACTTGGTTCTCTAGTATACTTCAATGTATTAGGGTATATTTTAAATATTATTTTTACTACAAGTTATAAGCATAAAGTATTAATAAGAACTGTGGCTTGGTATATGATGTTCAGTTATTCGTACTCTTCTTTTTTAAATTCTAACATGGTTTGGGTTTCATCAGTGATAGGACCAATAATAATTTTAATGTTCTTATTAAGAGAAAGGATTAAATGGTAGAAAATAAGTTCTGTGGAATATTTGTGGATCATAATTCAAAAGAATATTCTATCAAATTATTGAAGAGTATTTCAAATTATAAACATCCAATTGATATTCATATTATAAATAATTTTGATGGTTTTGATGATTATGGAGAGTATGAGAGTATAAAGTTACAAGTGCATAACATAGATAATATTGGGTACTTTCAGTCAATTAATTATGTCTTAAAAAAAATCGAGCCAACTTTATTTGATTATATTTTTATTGGGAATAATGATATCGAATTTAGAAATGATATCATTTCAATAATTGAAAATAAAAATTATAAAAATTCTGTTTATTGTATTTCACCTGATATAATAAATCGAAGTGGTATTCATCAAAATCCTCATGTACTCAAGCCGTATAGTTTTTTTAAAAAACTGAAGCTTGATATATACTACTCTTCATACCATTTAGCGAAAATACTTAGTATGCTATTCAGGAAGAATATTCAAAAGAACAATAAACCATACGAATATTCCGGTGAGATACACATGGGAAATGGATCCTTTTATATTTTAACTAATCACTTCTTTTCTCAGGCTAAAATACTTGATACACCACCATTTTTAAATGGAGAAGAAGCTTTTTTAAGTAATCAAATAAAATCAAATGGTGGAAAAACTATTTATGATCCTGACTTAAAAATTTATCATGATGAATCGGTATCTTTAGCAAAAGTGAATAATAGGAAAAAATTTAACTGGTCAAAGAAAAGCTACAAACAACACAGACGATTTTTATAATGAAAAAAGATTCAACTCTACTAATTACAGGAGGAACGGGTTCATTTGGAAACGCAGTGCTTAACAGGTTTTTAAATACTACTGATTTCTCAGAGATTCGTATTTTTTCACGGGATGAAAAAAAACAAGATGATATGAGGAAAAGCTTAAATAATGATAAGCTCAGATTCTATATAGGTGATGTTAGAAATTATGACAGTATCGAAAAAGCTATGCGAGGGGTCGATTATGTATTCCATGCAGCGGCCTTAAAGCAAGTTCCCTCTTGTGAGTTTTTTCCTTTGGAAGCCGTAAAAACCAATGTAATGGGTACACAAAATGTAATTGATGCTGCAGAGAATAATGAAGTAGAAAAAGTAATTTGTTTAAGTACCGATAAAGCAGCTTACCCCATTAATGCAATGGGTATTTCAAAAGCGATGATGGAAAAGGTAGCTGTGGCCGCATCAAGAAACCTCCGGCATACTACGGTATGTCTTACAAGATATGGGAATGTAATGGCTTCCCGTGGTTCAGTAATTCCGTTGTTTGTTAATCAGATCAAAAACAGAGACCCGTTAACCATAACTGATCCAAAAATGACCCGTTTTCTTATGTCGTTGGAAGAAGCAGTGGAATTAGTGTTATTTGCTTTCGAGAATGGGAATCCTGGAGACTTGTTTATCAATAAGGCACCCGCCGGTACCATCGGAGATTTAGCCCAGGCTTTAAAGGAATTATATAATTCAGATGTAGAAACCAAAATTATCGGTACACGCCATGGGGAAAAGCTTTTCGAAACGCTTTGTACACGGGAAGAAATGATGAAAGCAGAGGATATGGGAGATTTTTTCCGTATTCCGGCCGATAACCGTGACCTGAATTATGGAAAATATTTTACGGAAGGGGATGAACATATTTCGGAGATCGAAGACTACAACTCACATAATACGGATCGTCAGGGTGTAGAAGGGATCAAAAAGCTCCTTTTAAAATTAAATTCTATTCAAGAAGACGTGAAAAATTTGGGATGATGATAAAAGTTGGAATTTCAGGTCAGAACGGTTTTATTGGGCAACATTTACTTAGAACTTTAAACATATTTCCCGGTAAGTTTAAAGTGGTACCGTTTAAGAAAAGCTTTTTTGATGATGAAGATGAACTGAACAGTTTTGTGAAATCGTGTGACACCATTGTTCATTTGGCTGCCATGAATCGCCACGAAGATCCTCAGGTCATTTATGATACAAATATTGAATTGGTGCAAAAACTGATCACAGCCTGCCGGAATACGAATTCCACCCCACATATTTTGATGTCCTCGTCTACTCAGGAAGAGCGGGATAATTTGTATGGACAGTCCAAGAAAGAGGGCAGAGAGGTATTAGCAAAGTGGGCTACAGAAGAAGATGCAGTGTTTACCGGTTTGGTTATTCCTAACGTATATGGCCCATTTGGCAAGCCATTTTATAATTCTGTGGTGGCTACATTTTGTCATCAGCTCACGCATGGCGAACAGCCAGAGATCCATAAAGACGGTGAATTGGATCTGATCTACGTAGGTAGCCTGGTAGAAAAGATCATAGATAGTATAGGGCAGAAAACAGATGATTCAAATCATCTCGTTCCTGCGGATACCACAGTAAAAGTGTCTGAAATATTAGAACTGCTGTCAGAGTTTAAGAAAACCTATTTTGAAAAAGGTGAAATTCCTGAACTAGAAGATACCTTCAGTTTAAATCTATTCAACACCTTCCGATGCTACATTGATATGGATGAACATTTTCCGGTTCACCTAACCAAGCATTCAGATGACCGGGGTGCTTTTGTGGAGATCATTCGATTGGGTATTGGGGGACAGGCCTCATTTTCAACGACCGTTCCGGGAATCACAAGGGGTAACCACTATCATACCCGAAAGATCGAGCGTTTTGCAGTAATAAAAGGGAAGGCTCAAATAGAGCTTAGATTGATCGGAACTGATAAGGTGTATTCCTATGAATTGGATGGAGATCAACCGGGGTATGTGGATATGCCTATTTGGTTTACCCATAACATCTCCAATATAGGAGATGATGAATTATATACCATTTTCTGGATCAATGAAACTTATGATCCTGACGATGCAGACACTTATTACGAAGAAGTTTAATACCTTTACTAAATGAAGAAATTAAAAGTACTTACCGTTGTCGGTACTCGCCCCGAAATCATTCGCCTTTCAAGAGTGCTGGCTAAACTAGACGAATCACCTGCTATAGACCACACCCTCGTACATACCGGACAAAACTACGATTACGAATTAAATCAAATATTTTTTGAAGATCTGGAATTGAGAAAGCCGGATCATTTTCTGGAAGCAGCCGGAAGTAATGCCACGGAAACGATCGGGAATATCCTTATAAAGATCGACCCCATTCTTGATGAAGTTCAACCCGATGCATTTTTGGTGCTTGGGGACACGAACAGTTGTCTGTGTGCCATTCCGGCTAATAAAAGAAAAATTCCCATCTTTCATATGGAAGCTGGTAACCGTTGTTTTGATCAGCGGGTGCCGGAAGAGACCAATAGGAAGATCGTGGATCATATTTCAGACATCAATTTAACGTACAGTTCTATTGCAAGAGAGTATTTACTTCGGGAAGGCTTGCCCGCTGATCAGGTTATCAAAACTGGTTCACCCATGTATGAAGTGCTTCATCACTTTATGTCGAAGATCGATAATTCAGATGTACTAAAAAGATTGGATCTGGAAAAACACAAATATTTTGTGGTTTCGGCTCATCGTGAGGAAAATATCAGCAGTGAGAAAAACTTTAAAGGGTTGATCGATTCCCTGGATCAGATCGCAGAGAAATATGCATATCCTATCATTGTGTCCACGCATCCCAGAACAAGGAATATGCTGGAAGAGAAAAAGGTAAAGGCTCACAAGCTGGTACAATTCATGAAACCGTTAGGTTTCAGTGATTATAATGCTCTTCAAAAGAATGCCTTTGCAGTTTTATCTGATAGCGGGACTATCTCGGAGGAATCATCTATACTTAATTTCCCTGCTTTAAATATCAGGGAAGCTCATGAACGCCCGGAAGCCATGGAAGAAGCATCGGTTATGATGGTGGGCTTAAAAACGGAACGGATTATGCAGGCATTGGAGCAGCTTAGTTCTCAAAGCCGAACGCAGCGTGAGTTCAGATTAGTATCAGATTACTCCATGCCAAATGTTTCTGATAAGATTATTAGAATATTATTGAGTTACACAGACTATGTGAATAGAGTAGTTTGGAGTAAGTGATGCATCGTAAAAGAGTTCTGATTGTTCACCGGTATTTTTATCCGGATACTCCAACCTATGCTAAACTGTTAAAAAAGATAGCAGATTATATTTCAGAAAAGCATCAGGTTAAAATACTTACCACATGTCCATCTTACTATGGCAGTGAAGAAAAAAAATGTAGTAAAAGAGAGGTATTGAATAGGTATGAAGTAAGAAGGCATAAAATGTTACCGGAGATGGATAGGAATGTATTGTTAAGGCTAATTAACTCAATACTATTTTCTCTCTTGGTTTTTGGACACATAATTAAGAAAGGGAAAAAGGAATACGATTTAGTTCAGGTTGCGACAACACCACCCTTGCTAATTTCAGGTTTTGTAAGATTGGCTTGTAAAATGCGAGGATTAAAGTATGTGTATCACTGCCAAGATATTTATCCAGAAATTTTAAAATACAATAATAAATCAGTTAACAAGCTTTTCTTAAAAATTGCAACTTGGTTAGATTCTAAAGTGATGAAAGATGCAGAAAAGGTTATTGTTTTAAGCGAGGATATGGAGCAATTTTTAATAAGTAAAAGAGGTATTAAAGGTGATAATATCAAGGTTATCAATAATTTTAACTTTAATAATAGTTCAGGTGAAGTCTCCTCTGAATTGCCAGTAAAAATAAAATCATTCTTAGAGCTGCACGAAAACATTATTGTTTTTACGGGTAACGTTGGTAGATATCAAAATCTTGAATTTACTTTAACTGAAATACAAAATTTACTGAATAAAAATTCTTGCAGTCTGTTAATGGTTGGGGAGGGAAGTGAAAAAAATAGACTGGAAAGTAAGTTTGGATCAGAAAATGTATTTTTCACAGGATATATTGATCAATCGTTATTGCCAGAAATATATTTGAATTGTGATCTAGGTATCGCACCGGTAATTGAAGGCATTGAAAATGTGGCTTTTCCAAGTAAAATTATTTCATACTTAGTCGAAGGTTTACCAATTTGTACTTTTTCTTCCACGAAAAGTAGGATTAGTAAATTAGTGGTAGAAAACAACTTTGGAGTTAATTATGATTATAACCAAGAAGAGAATTTAGGATCTTCAATTGAAAAAGCATTAAAGTATGATTTTGATAGAGATTATATCAAAAAAAATGCACGTAAGATCTTTAGTGAGCAAAACACACTATTAAAGTGGGAGGGAATGATTGAAAGACTATAGTGGTAAAAATATTTTTCTAATTGGACCTGCCAGATCGGGAACTAAGATTATTAGGGATGTAATAGCTTCACATCCAGAAATTAATAAAGTACCATACGATATTAATTATATTTGGAAGTATGGTAATTATAATAAGGAAGGGGATGTTTTAACTACAAAAGATTACGATTCAAAGATAAATACCTACATAAAGGAATACCTAGAAAAGTTCAGGTCGGGGAATAACTATCTTATTGAAAAAACAGTCGGTAACACAGTTCGGGTTCCCTACATCTATAAAAATTTTCCGGAAGCAAAATTTATTTTTTTATTCAGAAATGGTTTAGATACCATTGAATCAGTTATAAGGCAATGGGATAAAGTGCCGGGAAAAAAGTATTTATTTGAAAAAGCTAAAACTGTGCCAGTTGATATCCTTTTGAGATATGGATTTTCATACATAACCAGATACTTAAAAGGTCAAAATAATGATAACTATTATTGGGGAGTAGATGTACCTGATTTGAACGAGCTATCGGAAAATGAAAAATTAGAAGTAAAAGTTGCTACTCAGTGGAAGTATTGTGTTGATTCTATGTTACTGGCTTATGATCAAATTCCCGTTGGGCAAAAAACGGTTGTTACTTACGAGAACATAGTAGAAAAACCCTCTGATGAATTTTTAAAAATTCTCACCTTTATTAACGAAGACTTTAACAAGGACAAAATTAATTACGAAAAGATAACTGATAAGAATAAAGGAAAGTACAAAGGTACTTTCACCAAAGAACAAATAGAGTTAATTAGTGATATCATTAAAGATTCACAGCACAAAATAACTGAAATTTCATGAAAGTAGATTTCTCTCCTCCCTTCATAGACTCCATTGTTAAAAAACATGTTAGTGATGTATTAGAATCTGGATGGATAACCACCGGACCAAAAACAAAATTATTGGAAGAAAGCATTGCAAAGAAATATGATATTCCTGCATGTTTGGGAGTGAACTCATGGACTTCTGGTGCAATATTATTCATGAAATGGTGGGGTATTGAAGAAGGAGATGAAGTAATAATTCCCGCCTATACATATGCAGCAACAGCTCTTGCAGTAATACATGCTGGAGGAGTACCTGTAATGGTTGATGTCAAAGATGATTTTACGATAGATGAAAAGGCAGTTAAAGAGGTAATTTCAGAAAAGACAAAAATTATTATGCCTGTTGATATCGCAGGTATTACAGCAGACTATGAATCTTTAAACAGGCTTGTTGAAGAGAAGGATATAATTAAAAAATTTAGGCCTCGAAACAAAAAGCAAAAAGATCTAGGCAGAATTTTAATACTAAGCGATGCGGCTCATTCTTTAGGGGCCAAATTTGACAATAAGTATTCCGGTGCATTGTGTGATATCACCATTTTTTCACTTCATGCTGTAAAAAATGTTACTTCTGCCGAAGGCGGAATTATCGCTTTAAATTTGCCTAGACCTTTTGAAAATGAACAATTGTATGGAGAGTTGAGAAGGTTTTCACTTAATGGGCAGACGAAAGATGCTTTTACAAAATCCAAAGGTGGTAACTGGAAATATGATATTGTAGAACCAGGAATGAAATGTAACATGCCTGATTTAAATGCAGCTTTAGCATTAGGTCAATTTGAACAATATGATGAGCTTTTAGATAAGCGAAAATCTATATATTCAATTTATAATACTTTTTTTGAGGCAAAGGAATGGGCGTCTGCTCCTGAGTATGATTCTAAAATCGAATCAAGTTACCATCTTTATCCGGTGAGATTAAAAGTAACTGAAACAGAAAGAGATGCCATAATTGATTATGCGGCAAAACAAGAAGTTTCAGTTAATGTGCATTTTCAACCACTGCCTTTATTGACGTATTTTAAAGACATGAAAAATATTCATTCGCACGAAAATGCATTAAAACTATATCGACAAGAGATTAGTTTACCAATTTACCCTCAGTTGTCAGAGGAGCAAGCTCTTTTTGTTTGTAAGACGATAGAAGAAGGATACAAAACAGTTGTTGAAAAATGAGAGTACTGTTCGTGAGTTTTCACAGAGAAGGGGTTGAAACACTTAATTTTCTAAAAAAAAATGATAGAGTTGAATTAGCAGGCTGCTTATCGCTTGCGGACTCGTCAAGCATGAATAAAAGTGGTACATATAATTATAAGACCTTATGTGAAGAATTATCCGTCAAATATTTTGAATGTAATCACATAAATGATCAAGAAACAAAAGCCTTAATTAAAAAACTTGAACCGGATATTTTGATGGTATTAGGATGGGGGCAAATATTGGATCAAGAGACACTTGACATACCTACAATAGGAGTAATAGGTGCTCATGCTTCACTTTTACCAAAGTATCGTGGTAGTGCTCCGATAAATTGGGCGTTGATCAATGGCTTAGATGAAACCGGAAATACGTTAATGTGGCTTGATAGTGGGGTTGACAGTGGAAAAATAATTGATCAAAAGTCATTTGAAATAAATCAGTATGACTCATGTGAGACACTTTATCTCAAGGTGGCTAAATCCAATAAAGAAATGGTAGAATCAAATTTAGCAGACATTCTGAAAAATGGAAGAATTGGGAAGGCGCAAAAACATGATGATTCTGATCTTTTACCAAGAAGAAGGCCAGAGGATGGAAAAGTAAATTTTAATACAAATTCTCAAGTCTTGTATGATTTTATCCGAGCACTAACAAAGCCTTACCCAGGAGCTTATTTTGTTTTTAATAACCAAAAATTTATAGTCTGGAAAGCCTCATTTTCCCCAAACACTGATTTAAAGGCAATCATGGAGAAGAAGTTTCGTGTGGGTGATATAATAGAGCATATATATTCATTTGCAGAAGAACTTTGTGGTATTAGAGTTAAGTTAGAGGATGGTTCAATTGTTTTTCATGAAGTAGAACTTGAAGGAGAGATTTTTAAAGGCGAATCCTTACATAAAAAATTTCCCAAAGGAGTTAATATTAATGGATAAGAATAAAGTCTTAGTAATTGCTGCACATCCCGATGATGAAATATTAGGTTGTGGTGGTGTAGTAGCATTGCATACCGAAAAAGGTGATCACGTAACCTCAGTGATAGTCTGTGAAGGGGATTCTTTAAGATACAATGACAAAACTCAGGAACATCAGGGTCAAATTTATAAAGCGGCTGAGGTATTAGGTGTCCAAGATGTAAGATCGCTAAAATTTCCAGATCAAAAGCTGGAAACTATAGTTCTTACTGACCTAATTGATCCGATATTAGGAATAATTAGAGAAGTAGAGCCAAATATCGTTTACTGCCAATATGGAGGAGATGTGAATCAGGATCACAAAATACTATTTGAAGCTATATTAGTAGCAACAAGACCAACTGAAGAATTTATAGAAGTTGTTTATGCTTTTGATACGGCATCTTCAACTGAATGGGGCTATCCCCGAAATTTTGTGCCCGACACCTGGATAGATATTTCTTCTACTCTGGATATTAAAATTAAAGCTATGGGTGAGTATAAAACCGAGTTGAGGGAATACCCGCATCCAAGATCTCTTGAAGCACTGAGAAACAAAGCCTATGCATGGGGTAATCAGTGTCTAATGGAGTCAGCGGAAACATTTATGACAATTCGAAGGACCCTGAGAAATGGTAAAGTCGATTAGATTTATACTTGCTTTAACACTTATTCTTTTTCTTTCTCCTTTATTACTTATCGTTTCTATTTGTATATATATAAGTGACCCTGGTTCAGTTTTATTTAAAGCTCTAAGAGTAGGTAAAGGCGGTGAAGTATTTACCATCTATAAATTTAGGTCTATGAAAAACTCTAAAGCCGGTTCAAAGATAACTTCCAAGAATGATGATAGAATATTCGGTTTTGGTAAATTGATCAGAAAAACAAAGCTAGATGAGCTTCCTCAGCTTTTAAATATCTTAAAAGGAGACATGGCTTTTATTGGGCCAAGACCTGAAAATGTAGAGATTGTAGAAAATTACTATGATGATTTTTTGAGAAAGTCATTAAAAGTTAAGCCTGGTTTAGCAAGTCCCGGAAGTTTATTTAATTATACTCATTTGGAAGAATTGATAGAAGGAGATAATGCCGAAGAAATTTATCTGGATAAAATACTTAAAGTTAAAGTAGGGGTTGATGTTCTTTATGCAGATAAAAAAAACATTATTTATGATCTGAAAATCTGTTTAAAGACAATTTCAACAATTGTTAAAATTGCCTTTGGTAAAAAACAATTTAATTATCCAATAGAATATGAAGAACTAAAAAAGAAATACTATATAAGTTTATAGTCAGATAACCTCTTAGTGGTGCGCATAAAGTATTAATTTGAAAGCAAACTTAATTGTCTATTTGACTAATTATAAGATGTAAATTTGGTATGATAGTGCTTATTAAGTGCAAGTAATATCTTAAAAGATGGGTGCAAGAGAACCATGGCACGAGAAGGTTGGTACTACACTAAATAACTAAAGATCAGCGGGTTAAAACTCTTTAATTCTTTTTTACAATATTATTTGTATTATTGTGTCTCTCGAGGGTAAAAGAGTAGAATACAATTATGGATGATGAAAAATAAATTATTCGAGCACAAAAGCTTTTTTAAAGGGGTTGCAGATGTAGCTACATGGACCGGAATCACACTTCTGGCATTTTTATTGCGACTGGATGGAGATTTAGGAGGATATCTTACAACAGCTTTTCAAGCCACAGGCATTCTTTTTATAGTTAAAGCCGCACTCATTTACTACATGGGCAGCTATAGACAGTCCTGGAGAAATACCGGCTTCAATGATGTTTTCCATATTGTGGCAATGGTTTCTATTTTGACGGTTCCCTATACTATGATTGTGTTGCTGGGGAATTCTGTTGTCAATGTTCCGTTATCCATTCCCATTATTGAGTTCTTTTTATCTATTCTTGCCCTTACTTCTCTTCGAGCTGGTACCCGCTTTTTTATCAAGTATAGAATACCACGTATTAAAAATAACGGTGAAACTCGCCGCATATTAATAGCCGGTGCTGGTGAAAGTGGAATGATGGTTGCAAAAGAAATGCTCAAAAATAAGGATGCCCAAATGCAGCCGGTGGCTTTTGTGGACGATGACCTTTCAAAGCGGAATCAAAAGTTACTGGGGATCCCGGTTAAAGGAACTGTGTTTGATATTCCGAATATTGTTCGCAGGTTGAACATTGATGAAATTATCATAGCCATGCCATCAGAATCGGGTGAAGTTATTCGAAGAGTTGTAGAGAAATCACGTCAAACTAATGCCAGTTATAGAATTATTCCTCCATTATATGATTTATTAAGTGGAAAAGTTTCAATCAGTCAGATTCGAAATGTAGATGTGGAGGATTTACTTCGCCGTAAACCCATTCAGCTTGAAACACAGGAAATTCGATCTTACATAGAAGGCAAGCGTGTCCTGGTTACAGGGGCGGGAGGTTCTATAGGTTCCGAAATTGTAAGACAGATTTCAAGATTCAATCCCAAGCATGTAATTCTGCTGGGAAGAGGGGAAAATAGTATTCACCAACTGGTACGAGAAATTGATAATGAAATACCAGAACTGGATTACTGTATCCGTATTTGTGATGTCCGTGACCTTACGACTCTTGATAAGATTTTCGAAAATGAGCAACCGGAAGTAGTATTTCATGCCGCTGCACATAAACATGTACCTTTAATGGAAGAAAACCCATCTCAGGCTATTTTCAATAATGTGATGGGAACACGAAACCTTGTTAACCTTTCCGTTGAACATCATGTGTCTCACTTTGTAAACATTTCCACTGATAAAGCAGTGAACCCGACTTCAGTCATGGGGGCCAGCAAGCGTATTGCAGAACATATTGTGGAATGGGGTTCGAGTCAGGCTAACAACGGTGAGATTTTTGTTTCTGTACGTTTTGGTAATGTACTTGGTAGCCGGGGCAGTGTGATTCCAATTTTCAAAGATCAGATTCGTAAAGGCGGTCCTGTGACCGTGACTCACCCCGACATGGTGCGTTACTTCATGACCATCCCCGAAGCTTCACAGCTAGTATTACAAGCTGGTGCTCTTAATAATAATGGGGCAGTCTATGTATTGGATATGGGCGATCCGGTTAATATCGAGCAAATGGCCCGCGACCTCATCAAACTGAGTGGCTTTGAACCTGATTTGGATGTTAAGATTGAGCATACTGGCATTCGTCCCGGAGAAAAATTATATGAAGAACTACTTACCGCTGAAGAAGGCACGGATATGACTCGCCACGAGAAGATCTTTATGGCCCGAAAGCATGGTGTGTTAGACAATCTTGAACAACGTCTAAATGAGCTTAAGAAAGTTGCTGAAACCGGGAAAAAAGAACTTATCAAAGAAGCTATTTACAACTTCGTACCTACCTATTCCGGTTTTAAGAACGGGGTTAATAAAAAGATGGAAGAAGCTGAGGATATGTTAGCTTAGAAGAGGTGTTAGGTGTTAGGTTTTAGGGGAAAGGTTTTAGTTGTTCTAAGCTTTAAATATCCGTTAAAATCCTTTTCTACTCCAATAAAAGCCCGTCTTTGTGAGGAGTCCGTGTTGCCGAATGCAGACTTGGGATGAATAACGACGAAGCAATCTCCCTTATATGGTAACTAATCCAATCAACGCCACCGGGTCATCCTGAACCTGAATACTCTGGGGAAGATCTTAGCCAAAAACCTTTTGGTAATCATCTCATGGCATAGGTTCTTCGCTTCCACTCAGAATGACTTTTTTTGGATGGGGAAAGCTGTTATCTGGTACACAAGCGAAGGGGTTTAGCCCTTCGCGAAGGTGGGTAAGGAATAATATACTTTACTAATTCAGCTTCTTAAAGAATTGAAATCTCTGTACATTATTTGTCTTAAAATTAAAGTCAGTAAAAGAAATTACTAAAATGGGCTTAAGCAACTTGCTTCAAAAAATTGAAGACAAAGAATACAGAGTTGGAATCATTGGTTTGGGGTATGTAGGGTTACCTTTAATGTGGACCTTTCATCAGGCGGGTCTCCCGGTAATTGGGTATGACATAGACCAGCAGAAGGTAGATAAACTGAAAAATGGAATTCCCTACATCAAACACCTTGGGTCAGAGATGATGGAAATGCTATCTAAATCCGATCGCTGTGAGGCTACGACCGATTTCTCCCATCTTGATGAAGCGGATGCTGTTCTTTTATGTGTACCAACACCACTTGATCATCATCGGGAACCGGATATGAGTTATGTGGAACAGACTACGGATACCGTATCCAAGTACCTGAAAAAGGGACAGCTGGTGATTTTGGAATCCACTACCTGGCCGGGCACTACCGAGGAATTGATGATTCCTATTCTGGAAAAAAACTCAGGGCTTAAAGCGGGAGAGGATTTTTACGTGGCTTATAGCCCTGAGCGAGAAGATCCGGGCAACCCGAATTTTAATACGGCTAAAATTCCGAAAGTAGTAGGTGGCCATGGGGAAGAAGCCCTGCAACTAGCTACGGCTATGTATGATACGGCTATTGTTCAAACAGTGCCGGTAACTGATTGTAAGACTGCTGAGGCAACAAAACTAACTGAGAATATATTTCGGTCGGTTAATATTGCCTTGGTAAATGAGCTTAAGGTAGTTTATGAGTCTATGGGCATAGATGTTCATGAAGTGTTGGACGCAGCAGGAACCAAACCTTTTGGGTTTATGAAATTTACTCCCGGACCGGGATTAGGCGGCCACTGTATCCCCATCGATCCTTTTTACCTGACCTGGAAGGCCCGTGAGTTTGAAAAGCACACACGGTTTATTGAGCTTGCCGGTGAGGTTAATACAACTATGCCCCAGTATGTAATCGACCGCACCATGCTGGCGTTGAATGCTCATAAAAAAGCAATGAACGGAAGTAAGGTGCTGGTCATTGGTCTGGCCTACAAACCTGATGTAGATGACATGCGGGAATCACCTACCTTCAAGATTTTTGACTTACTAAAAAAGGTGGGGGCTGAAGTATCTTATTATGATCCGTTTATTCCTGAAGTACTACCCACGCGCGAACATGCCGAATGGACCGGACATCAATCCATAGAATGGAACAAGGAAATCGTTTCTGAGTTTGATGCTGTGATCATTTCTACCAATCACTCTGGTATAGATTACTCAGAACTTTCCGAATGGAATGATTGTATCATTGATACACGGAATGCCATGAAGGGAGTGAAGCCTAAGGACGAGAAACATATTTTTAAAGCTTAGCGAGGTGTTAGGTTTTAGGGGTGAGGTGTTAGTGGTTCTAAGCTTTAAATAGGCTTGGTTGCCTTTTCTATTATTCTATAAAAAGGCTGTCTTTGCGAGGAGCCTGCGATGCAGAATATTGGCTTGGGATGTGTAACGACGCGGCAATCTCCCTCATATGGCAACTGATCCAATCAACGCCAATGAGTCGTCCTGACCCCGAATGCTCGGTAGAAGGATCTTCACGATGACCAATAAACAGTGCGTTTGTTTAAGCTTGTTAAGATTCTTCGGGAGTACCCTCAGAATGACTCTTATGCATGAAGGCATTGCTGCGATAGCAGCATAAGAATGTTATTAACCATCCTTGTCATTCTTCCAGAATCGAGTTGACGAAAAACGGCCTTGCCATCACATACAGACCCCTTTCTGTCTTTCCCCTTTGGTGAAGGGGAAAGGACGCCTTGGTAAGATTCATTGGTTGTTACTGGGAAGTTGATATGGAAAGTGCATTACTTTGAACCATGACTTTTATGATTAACGGATTGGCAGGATAGAGTAGGAGTAATCAATGAAATCCATTATTCCCACAAATCATGGTTCAGATGCTAAGAGGAGAAGTAGGCCACTTAAGTAAGTCTCCTTGCGAAAGTGTCCCGATTATCGGAAAGTGAGATCGAGGAATCGAATTGGGATGGGCATTAACGTACTCATCCTTTTTGAGAAGCAGATACCGGCATACGCAGGGGGATGACAGCTCTATTTTATGTCATCGCGGTCCCAGAACCGCGATCTCCTTGATTGGGGATTGATGTCGATTATGGAGATCCCGTATCTCCGCTACGCGTGCCTGCCGGTAGGCAGGTACGTGATGCCGGGGTGATGGGGTGATTGTTGAAAAATGGAAGTCAGTTTTCCAGTAAACAAGCGAAGGGGTTCAGCCCTTCGCTAATGAGTTCTGAACGTAGGATGAATAATTATTTTTTTTATAAAACAGCGAAAGCGGGATAACACCAAGAGCAGATAAAGGAGCAAGGTAGGTTGAGAGAAAATCCAGGATATGGAGAGCAATGAGGTTTTGATCTATATCTATCATAAGAACAAATGAGGCAGAGATCAGGATAACACTATGAGCAGACATCAAAACAATGAAAAACTTTTTGTCTGCTCCAATCAAAATAAGTCCGATCATCCCCAGGAAAAAGAAAGAACCAAAGGGGACTTTGTAAAAGAACAACTTCTCGGAATTCCCTTCTGAATATTCAAAAACAGCCAGGCGGGTATCCAGCTTTTGAAAGGATAGGTATTGACTTTCTTGAACCGACTCAACCAGTTTTTCATCAACCTGATATTGAAAAACTGCTGTACGTACCGGCCGGAGAAGGTATATATGAAAAAGCATATATGCTGCAATCAGAACGGCCTTAATCAGGTACTTTTCAGCTTTCATAGATTAACAATTTCACCTCAAGTGTTTTTATGTGCCACAGACAATACCAAGTTTAGTATAAGTTTGAAAGTCATAAAACTTCTATATTTGTGGCCTTATCATAAATCAGAAAAATATTGAACATGAAGATTGCTGTTGCCGGTACCGGTTATGTTGGCCTTTCACTTGCAGTGTTGTTATCACAAAATCATGAAGTGGTTGCCTTAGATGTCGATGAGGAAAAGGTAGAACTTATTAATAAACGTAAATCTCCAATAGCAGATAAAGATATTGAACGGTTCTTTTCTGAGAGAGATGATTTAAGCTTAACGGCAACCTTGAATCCCAAAGAAGCTTACAAGGGTGCGGAGTATATCATTATTGCAACTCCAACGGACTATGACCCGGAGACCAATGAGTTTAATACTAAGTCGGTAGAGGCAGTAATAAAGGATGTATTGCAGATAAACCCGGATGCCGTTATGGTAATCAAATCAACAATTCCGGTGGGATTTGTTATGGAGGTCAAGAAGATATTCGGAACAGATAATATTCTGTTTTCACCTGAATTTTTGAGGGAAGGCAAAGCCCTTCACGATAATTTATATCCATCACGCGTTGTGGTTGGAGAGCAGTCGGAACGAGCAAGGGTGTTTGCTTACTTACTGATTGAAGGAGCGGCCAAAGATAACGATGAAATTCCGGTTCTCTTTACCGACAATACCGAAGCTGAGGCCATTAAACTTTTCTCCAATACTTACCTGGCCATGCGTGTGGCTTATTTTAATGAGCTGGATTCCTATTGTGAGACGCATGATCTGAGTACAGCCCAGGTCATAGAGGGGGTTGGACTGGATCCACGAATTGGAGACCATTATAACAATCCTTCTTTCGGATATGGAGGATATTGCCTGCCTAAGGATACCAAACAGTTGCTGGCTAACTTTGAGGATGTGCCTAATAACCTGGTTCGCGCTATTGTGGATGCCAATTCAACCCGTAAGGACTTCGTAGCCCGCCAAATCTGGAAGAATGATCCTAAAATTGTGGGGGTGTACCGCTTGGTCATGAAGCAAGGCTCGGATAATTTCAGGCAAAGTGCGGTTCAGGGGATTATGAAGAGAATCAAAGCGAAGGGAATTGAAGTGGTTGTTTACGAGCCCTACCTGGAAGAAGATGAGTTTTATCACTCACGGGTGATCAGAGATTTGGATGAATTCAAGAGAATTTCCGAAGTGATTGTGGCCAACCGGATGGTGGATGAGATCCGGGACGTGAAAGAAAAGGTTTACACCCGAGACTTGTTTGGGACAGATTAGGGGGTATAGAACATTGAATAGTGAACATTCAACATTCAATGTTGAAGTTGTTTATATGGGTAAGGTTAACAAACATGCCTGAAAGGCATTGCTGCGATAGCAGCATAAGAGTGTTCTTAACCACACCTGTCATTCTGAACGAAGCGTAAGCGGAGTGAAGAATCTTCATAAATCGAGTTAGTTTACAATATCGTTGCCATCACATACAGACCCCTTTCTGTCTTTCCCCTTTTGTGAAGGGCAAAGGACGCCTTGGTAAGATTCATTGGTTGTTTCTGGGAAGTTGATGTGGAAAGTGCATTACTTTGAACCATGGTTTTTATGATTAACGGATTGGCAGGGTAGAGTAGGAGTAATCAAGGAAATCTATTAATCTCACAAATCAGGGTTCAAATGCTAAGAGGAGAAGTAGGCCACGTAAGTAAGTCACTCCTTAAGAAGGATTGGGATATACATAAATGTTATGGTCCTTTCAAGCAACAAGATCCCACATCAATGTGCGGGACAAAAAAATATTGCAGTCAGGTACGGGATGACGGGTGTTTAAAAGACTTGGTTATCTTCCAGTAAACAAGCGAAGGGGTTCAGCCCTTCGCTAATATGAATTAGTTTGTATTAATAATTTAAGATCGAGGGCTACGCCCGCGATGACTTATTAATCAATTCCGTCGAATCTGGAAAATGGTATTGGTAACAATAGCCGCCATGGAAACGATGGTTGAGAATATGGCAATACGCTCTTGTGGAGAAAGACGCTCTCGCTGCTCCTTAGGAGGAATGATAAGTACCGATCCCGGCTTAACTTTTGGGTATGACTTAAAGAACAGGAATTTCTTAGTGCGATCTACTTCTCCGTTGGCATAAACGATATATGCTTTCTTTGTATTCGCCTGTTCGGTGAAGCCACCGGCAGCACTGATATAACTTCTGAAAGAACGACGATCTTCATAGCGGGCATTTATAGGGTACAGTACCTCGCCCCGAATTTGTACCGTTTGTAAACGCTTAGGTATTTCAATTACATCGCCTGGCTGGAGCAACAGGTCATATTCCGAATTCGGATTATTGAGGGCTTCCTGAAGTTGGATACCCACCTGAGAGAGGGATTCAACCTGTTGAGTAGTAACGGAATCTTCCAAGTTAATGGATAAGTCTTCCGTGCCACTGCCGTAATTCCTTGTTAACGAAGCTCCTTCGACATAAGCAAAACCGGTTGGCCCACCGCTTTTTTCAATCAGGTCGCTAAGCCTGAAATTCCGGCTGCTGATGGTGTATTCTCCCGGATACAGAACCTCACCGGTTATCTGAACCGTTTGCTGAACTTCATAGGAAGGTGATTTTCGGACAAAAACCTGATCAAAGGGCTGCAATTCTACTTCATCCAGTTTTTCATCGTAAGCCAGTCCGTTTTCAATGTTAACCGTAATGATTTCGGCGATCTGGTTGGTCATTTCACCAGATCCGGTGTCTGGAATACGGCGGGCAATCTCAATATTATAGGGAGCGGCTTCTTCTTTGAACCCGTTTGCCTGGTAAATCAGATCCTTCAGAGAACTGTTCTCAACATATTTATACGTATCCGGGTTAAGGACAGAGCCACTGATTTTAACCGTTCTCAGTTCTCTTAAATCAAATATGGATGAAATCTGTACTACATCATCTTTAACCAGAGTTATTTCTGACGACGAAGTATCATTCATTAGATGGTTCAGGTTCACCGGGATAGCTTCAATGCTGTAATCTTTTTGAGTACGGTAAATCACTGCGCGCTCCATAAAGGCATCCCCCATCAGACCTTCCGCATTTTCAATGAGCTTGCTCAGAGTAGGATTTTCTTCCAGCTGGTACTCTCCGGGACGGAAAACAGGTCCTTTAATCGTTACTTTATTTTCAAATCGGTCCAGAATTCTTCCAACCGTTACGATGTCTCCGGATCGAAGTACGGTATTTCCATTCTCCGGATAGGCGATGTCCACAATTCGTTTTTCCGTGTCGGTTTTACGCTCCAGCTTCACTCTTTTCTTGTAGGCAAACTGATTGAATCCTCCGGCATATTCCAGTAGGTCATTGAATGTTTCTCCCTCAAGAGTTTCAAAAAGTCCGACATTTTTGGTTTCACCTTTTACTGTAATGCGGTTTACATAAGGGTTCACCTTAATGATGTCCTGATCTTTGAGAATGATGTTGTCCGAAAGGTCACCGGATACCAAAAACTTGTACAAATCAACGTTCTGGTAGACGTTGCCATCACGCAGTACTTTAATGGAGCGATAACTTCCGTCTTTATTAGGTCCACCCGCCGCATAAAGGGCGTTAAATACAGAAGAAAGAGAACTGAGTGTATAGGTGCCGGGAGCTTTAACTTCTCCGACTATACTGACTTTTATACTTCGGATATCCCCCAGGGTCACCTGCATGTAGGTGGTTTTATCAGGACCTTTCAGGCCGGAATAAATAGTAGCCAGTTTACTCACCAGTCGTTCTTTGGCTTCTTCAACGGTGAGGCCACTGACTACGATTGGCCCTACATTGCTTATCTGAATGGAGCCTTCAGGACTTATTACCAGCTGATAGGTGGTTTCAGAAGCACCCCAAATATCAATAAAAAGTTCATCTCCGGGTCCCAGCGTATAATTTTTTGGGGTGGGGATATTCAATGAAGGTTCAAAAGTGATGCTTTGGCTGGAAAAGATATCCGATCCAAATACGTCAGAAGTATCTCTTTCGGTGGAATCTAAGAGTACATCGAGAGTGTCAGGCCTCAGCCCCTGCGAACGATTTGTTAAGTTTTTAGATGAGTTTCCGGATCTTAGTCGCCCTTGATTGGAAGCTTCCGACTCTTGATTCAATCCGCTCATAGAAGATCGAACACTGTTAATCTTTGACCGGAGTTTGCTCACCTCAGAAGGATTCATTCCACGTGCAAGTGCCAAAGACTCAACTTCTGAAATCGTAAGTCCTCGTTCCTGCATACGTTCGTAGAGCTGCATGACCTGCTGATTGCTTAAGTCGTCAACTCTGATGTTTTCAAAATCAATGCCGAAGTTTTGTGCCTGTGCTGATATAGTTATTAAAGCTACAAACAGGAGTGTAATAATACGCTTTAACATGTAAGATAATGTCCTTTAAATGGGGAATGTTTAAGAGCCTTAATGATAAGGTTTTTTGGATGAAAGAGTAACATTAAAAAGAACAAAATCAATGACTATATAATAAAGCGGGGTGCTGAATCAGGAAGAAGATATTGTTGGGAATTAGAGTTTGAGCCTTAGCGGGCAGACCCCTTTCTGTCTTTCCCCTTGGTAAGGGGAAAGGACGCCTTAATGAGTGTCATGTAGTTCAAGCAATGTCTTCCGGTGGCGTGATTCACTTTGAACCTTGATTTTCGGGATTTAAGGATTCTTAGGATTGTTTAGGGTAATCAAGGAAATCCGATAATCGTGCAAATCATGGTTCAAAATGTGATGGTAGAATTAGGTGACTGTGCCGATACATACAGACCCTATCTGTCTTTCCCCTTGGTAAGGGGAAAGGACGCATTAGTAAGAATTTACCGGTTTAAGCTGAGTTTAGAGGAAAGGGATTCGTGTATTGAACCTTGGTTTTCGGGATTTAAGGATTCTTAGGATTGATTGAGGTAATCAAGGAAATCCGATAATCCTGCAAATCATGGTTCAAAATTTGATGGTTGAATTAGGTGACCGTGCCAATACATACAGACCCCTATCTGTCTTTCCCCTTGATAAGGGGAAAGGACTCCAATAAAAGTACTCGGGCAGGTAAGAAATAAATCATCAAGTACAGAATAATAGCTTTGATAGTATAGTTTCTCAGATGGTTTGAATTCAACAATTTCGTTACCTTCGAATGCATTAATTCCAAAATGATTTTATGAAAGAAATAAGCTTTTCAGTTATTGGATTCGGCAGAATTGGTAAACGTCATGCCAAAATAATTCATGAATATGAACATAGCCGGTTAATTTCGATTACAGATACAGTTGCCAAGCAAATGGAGGGAGCTTCAGAGCTTGGGATTGAGGCTGTACAACATGATTCAGTTTCCTCTTTTCTGAGAGAAGATAGCGGTGAAAGTGATGTGGTCTGTATTTGTACACCCAATGGTTTTCATACTGAATATGCGGTGAAGCTCTTGAATGCCGGCTATCATGTGGTAATTGAAAAACCGATGGGTTTATCTAAGGAGGGTTGCCTGGATGTGATAGGAGCTCAAGAGGCTTCAGGAAAAAGAGTGTTTGTAGTTAAGCAGAACCGATATAGCCCGCCCTCAGCATGGATGAAGAAAGTGATTGAAGAAAAAAGGATTGGCGATGTGCTGATGGTTCAGGTGAACTGCTATTGGAACCGGGATGAACGGTATTACGGAGACAACAGCTGGCGCGGAACTAAAGATCTGGACGGCGGAGCTTTATTTACACAGTTCAGTCATTTTGTGGATTTGATGTATTGGGTATTCGGGGATATTAAACAGCCAAAATCGATTATTAAAAACTTCACTCATCCTAACCTGAAAGACTTTGATGATTCCGGTTTTGCCCAGTTTGAGTTTGTGAAGGGAGGGATGGGTAGCATCAATTATTCCACTTCCTGCTGGGATAAAAATATGGAAAGCAGTATCACCGTAATTGGTACAAAGGGAAGCTTCAAAGTTGGAGGTCAGTATATGAATGAGGTGGAATATTGCCATATTGAAGATTATGAAATGCCGGAGCTGGCCAAAACTAATCCACCTAACGACTACGGACCCTTTAAAGGAAGTGCAGCCAACCATCATTATGTGATTGAAAACGTGGTGGAAACGCTGAACGGCAAAAGCGAAGCCACGGCCAATGCCTTTGAAGGAATGAAAGTAGTAAGTATCATTGAACAAATTTATAAAGCGGCTCAGGGATAATACGTCATGTCTATACCTTTACTTGATTTAAATCGGCAATATGACTCTATTAAAGGGGAGATTAAAACGGCTATCGATGAGGTGCTGGAAAGCCAATATTTCATCATGGGGGATGAAGTCAAAGAATTTGAGGATGAAGTAGGGGCATACTGTAAGGCTAATCATGCGTATGGTTGTGCTTCAGGTTCAGATGCCTTGCTGCTGGCCCTTATGGCCATCGACTTGCAGCCCGGCGATTATGTGTTAACCTCGCCGTTTACTTTTTTTGCCACGGCCGGTGCTATTTCAAGGATTGGAGGTATCCCGGTTTTTCTGGATATCGAGAAGGATTCGTATAACCTGGACCCGAAGCAGGTACGGCGCTTTATGGAAGGAGAGCATCCGGTCTTTAAAAAACTGAATCCGGATCGGGAAAAGATTAAGGCCATTATCCCGGTACACCTGTACGGACAAATGGCGGATATGGATCCGATCATGAATATCGCCGAAGAATATAATCTTACGGTAATTGAAGATGCCGCCCAGGCTATCGGAGCTGAATATAAAGGTAGGCGGGCAGGAAGTGTGGGTGATTTCGGATGTTTTAGTTTTTTCCCCAGTAAAAATCTGGGGGCTTTTGGAGATGCGGGACTTGTCACTGTGAAAAACGAGAAGCTTGCTGAAAAACTGGATATCCTTCGACTTCATGGAGCCAAACCGAAGTATCACCATAGTTTAGTGGGCATCAACAGTCGGTTGGATACAATACAGGCCGCCGTTCTTTCCGTAAAACTCAAATATCTGGATGAATGGTCGGAACGAAGAAGAGAAATTGCTCATCGATATAACCGGCTTTTTGAAGAGGCAGGTGTTTCCGGTGAATTGGGAGATTGCTCGAAAAGTTGTGTGGAAATGGGGGGCAGCGGGTGTTCACTCAACCCGAATAAAATCATCACCCCGATAGAAACAACCGGTTCAAAAGAGAACAATGGCCGGCATATTTACCATCAGTACACTATTCGATCCAGTAATAGAGATCAAATAGCAAAGGCTTTATCAGAACATAATATTGGTCACTCGGTATATTATCCGGTTTCCCTTCACGAGCAGGAGTGTTTTGCTTACCTGGGATATCAGCCGAAAGATTGCCCGGTTTCTCATTGTGCCACCAAACAAGCCATTTCAATCCCCATTTTTCCGGAACTAAAAGAGGAAGAGATTGAGAAGGTGGTTGAGGTTGTGAGTGGTGCGGTGAAAAAGTAAAGGTAGCCTTGGCAAGCAGACCCCTATCTGTCTTTCCCCTTTTAAGAAGGGGAAGGACGCTATTGTAAGATTTCGCTGGTTATAGCTGAGTATAGAATAATGGGATTCGTGTTTTGAAACTTGATTTTTTGGATTTAAGGGTTGGCAGGATTGCTTGGGGTAATCAAGGAAATCCGGTTAATCATGTAAATCATGGTTCAAAAATGTGATGGTAGGATTAGGTGCCAGTGCCACTACATACAGACCCCTATCTGTCTTTCCCCTTGGTAAGGGGAAAGGACGCCTTAGTAAGATTTTGCTAAGTATAAAAGAATGCGATTCGTGTATGAACCATGATTTTTGGATTTAAGGATGGGCAGGATTGATTGGGGTTATCAAGGAAATCCAGTTAATCATGTAAATCAAGGTTCAAAGAAGAGCAGCCTTACAGGCCCTCAACTTTTTATAATTTTATTACTGCAACAAACGCTTTGAAATCTCTATCTTAGGAGCCTAAAAGTTTGAATCTATGATCTGGGAACAACCTTTATTTTTATGGCTTCTTGTATTGATTCCTGCCCTCATTGCATTGATGTGGTGGCAATCCCGAAGGGTGCGCAACTGGAAGAAACAGTATTTCAGCAGTGAATTATTTTCTACACTCCGAAAAGGATTTTGGCCTTTGGGAAACCGGCTGAAAAATATCTCCATGCTGGCAGGAATGTTCTTTTTGATCGCAGCACTGGCCGGACCTAAAATCGGAACCGAAGTTCGGGAAGTAAAACGCCAGGGAATAGATATGCTGGTGGCTCTGGATCTTTCAGCCAGTATGAATGCGGAGGACGTCCGCCCGAGCCGACTGGAAAAAGCCAAATTTGAAATCAACCGGCTGATTGAACGACTTCGTGGTGACCGTGTCGGGCTGATTGTTTTTACCGGTGAAGCTTATCTTCAAAGCCCGATGACGCTGGACTATTCTGCTCTTCGTCTTTTCCTGGATATTGCCGATACTGAACAAATGCCGAGTTCAGCTACCGATTTCAAATCAGCTATGGAAACGGCACTGCAAGCGTTTAATGCTCTGGAAGAAAATGCGACGGAAGCGGCTAAGGTGCTGCTTATCATTTCGGATGGGGAAGATCATGGCCAGTCGTATGATGAGGCTTTGAACGCATTGGTTCAGGAAGATATTTCGGTATATACTCTGGGTGTTGGAACCACAGACGGAACCACCATTCCTCTTTACGAGGAAGGAACCGGGGAGTTAATTGGATATAAAAGGGATAATGATGGGAGGGTGGTCACCACCGAGCTTCAGCCTCAAATACTCAGAAGTATCGCAAACGCCGGACACGGAGAGTATTACTCCATAGAGCGGGGGAATGATGGTATTGACTCCTTTCTTGCACGGATGGATGAATTGGAGAAGGGGGAATTTGCCAGTCAGGAGTACGCCGATTACAAAAACCAGTACCAGTGGATGGGAGCATTGGCACTTTTATTTTTATGCATCTATGTGCTGGTTCCCTCTTATTCTTCTTCAAATGATAAATGATAGTTTTAAAATGAGTTCAACAAAGAAAGAACAGCTATTCAACAAGACGAAAAAGAAATTGGAAGAACAGGGGTTTGAGATAAAAGCTCATGACTTGAATCGTCCCTGGGGTGGTTTTTTTGTTATTGATGAGGATCAGGCTCAAAAATTTATCGATACCTATTTTGATGATGACGTTGAGATGAGTGATGTGAATATCTCCGGCAAACTAAGCCCCAAGATTCTTTTGGTGGAACCTGGTAAAAGACTTTCCTGGCAGTATCATCATCGCCGGGCTGAAATGTGGCAGGTAGTTGAAGGCCCTGTAGGTATAGTTCGAAGTAAGTCGGATGAACAGGGAGAAGTGCTTGAATATAAGTCAGGAGACCTGATAACCCTTGAAAAGGGCGAACGCCACCGATTAGTTGGCCTTGACAAATGGGGGATTATCGCAGAAATATGGCAGCATGTGGATGCAGAAAATCCCTCGGATGAAGACGATATCGTCCGGCTTGAAGATGACTTTGGCCGGTAATTCTTATGTACCCTTAATTTAATCTTACTCACACTTATCTATTTTATTTCATGATTAAGCTATTCATCACCGATTTAGACGGCTGTATTTCTCATCCCTTTGTAAGTCCAAACTGGGAGGCGGTAACTAAGATTAAAGAACTAAATCAGCGTAGCAGAGAAGTGGAGGAAATTCCGGCTCTGACCATCTGCTCCGGTCGTCCGTTCCCTTATGTAGAATGCGTTGCCCAGTGGCTGGACGTGAACATCCCTATGGTTTTTGAAAGCGGAGGGGGAATGTATGATTTCAACACTAATGAAATTACATGGAACCCTCATTTTAATGATGAAGCCAAAGCAGCCGTTGCAGAAATCCAGGACTGGATAAACGGTACGTTGGTCAAGAATTACAAAGGCACCTATCCGGAATTTGCCAAGTACACAGACGTGGGGTTGGTGAATCCTGACCCTTCAAAGGTCGCCCTCATGCATCAGGAAGTGCTGAATTATGTGCCTGAGCGATACCCAATGTTTGAAGTTCACGCTACCGATATTTCGGTTAACATCATTCTGAAAAAAGCCAACAAAGGCGTGGGTATTCGCTTACTCTGTGAACTTCTTGAAATTGACCTGAATGAAGTCGCCTACATCGGTGATAGCAGCGGAGATATGCCGGGCTTGGAAATTGTTGGAAAATCATTTGCTCCATTAAACGCCAAGTCGTTTGTAAAGGACGCTGTTGACTACGTCACCAAAGAAACAACCGAAGGCGTCCTGGAAACTTATGAAGAGATTATAGCTTATAATAAGAGTCTGGTTTCTGCTTGAAGCTTAAACTTGGTAGCCTTGGCAAGCAGACCCCTATCTGTCTTTCCCCTTGGTAAGGGGAAAGGACGCTTTAGTAAAATTTTGCTGGGTTTAGCTGAGTTTAGAAGAAAGGGATTCGTGCTTTGAACCATGATTTTTGGGATTTAAGGATTCTTAGGATTGAATAGGGGTAATCAAGGAAAATCCGGTTAATCTTGTAAATCATGGTTCTAATGCATGGTGGTTGAATCAAAAGGTTATGCCATGACAAGCAGACCCCTTTCTATCTTTCCCCTTGGTAAGGGGAAAGGACTCCTTAGTAAGATTTTTACTGGGTTTTGCAGAGAATAGCGGAATGGGATTCGGGTTTTGAACCATGATTTTTGAGATTTAAGGATTGGTAGGATTAATAGGGTAATCAAGGAAAACCGGTTAATCTTGTAAATCATGGTTCAAATGAAGGGCAGCATTCAGTTGATACTTTCTTGCTGTTCCTGAAGGCTTTTTAGCAGCTCGAAATAGTTTTCAATCAGTCGTTGATAGTCCGGGGAGTATTTGGTGAAGTTCGGGTCGTTCAGACGATTTCTGATTTCTTTTTGAAGCTCCTCAAGCGTCATTTCAGGAGGACGGGATTGTTCAAACTCCTGTGCCAGATTGCCTTCCCGTTTTTCTTCCTCGCCCCGTTCCTGCATAGCTTGCTCGGCCTGCAACATGCGTGATAAAATATTTTGCTGCCTCTCCACCATGGTAGGATCTGCGGAACCGCCTCGTAGATCGTTGATGGTATCCTCCATGTCTTCAATCATACGTTCAAGCTCGCTGCCAATGCGATCTCCGTCCATCTCGCCTTGCTGTTGCAGCTCCTGGAGTTGTTTGCGAATTCGGTTTTGTTGCTTGGCAATCTGGTTCAATCGCTCCATCTGGTTTTGATTGAGCCGCTCTCCCTGCATGTCGTTAATGATATCCTGAAGCTGTTGGTTTAGCTGCTGCTGCATTTGTCCGGATTGCTGGAGCTGCTCCATCATTTGCTGCATACTCATTCCACCTCCGCCACCACCGCTTTGGGAGTTCTGAAGCTGCTCAAGCAGGTTTGCAATCATAAAAGAAATATCATTTATACCTCCCAAAGCCTGGCGGGAAGCTACCGACGACTGACTTCGGTTTCGCTCCGACATTTGCTCCAGAGATCGCTGCAGTCGTTTCTCAACCTCCAGTTTTTTGCGGTTAATTTGATTGGAGAACTGGGGTATTTCAGCTGAAAGTTGAAACAGGGAATCAGAGACGGATTTAAATATCTCCTCCACATTTCGCTGGTTGCGGGCATAGCTCACATAGGCCTGACTTCGGTTTTCAGTGGCTGAAGCAAGGGTGGTTAAATCTTCCTGTTCAAGGGATAAATTCAGCAGAGAATATAAGACGTACTGCAAACCGGCAATGTTAATGTTCATCTGCTGCTGGCCCATGTTCTGCATCATGCTTCGGGTATTCTTGGCCAACTGCTCATATTTCTGTTGCCGGTTGTTCTGTTGATTCTGATTGTCCTGCTGGCTTTGAGAATTTTGATCCGTATTCTGTTCTCCTTGTTCTCCTTGTTCTCCTTGTTCTCCTGATTGGTCCCCGGACTCAATTTCTTCCTTTAAATCATCACTTAGTTGTTCCAGTTCCTGCCGGGTTTCTTCCTGAAATTCACTAACAGCTTTTTCATTCTTGGCAGAGGTGTTGTTAGAAAGAGAATCCACCTGGTTTTTAAGCTTCTCATTTTCTTTTAAGGATTGCTCCAGTTGCTGCTCTCGGTTTTGGGCTGATATACCCGGGTCTGTTTCCTCTTTCTGAGCTCGTTCTTCTTCTTTCCGGGCCATGTCTTCGAAGGACTTCGCCAGCTTATCAAGATCGGAATTGAGCTTCAGTTGCTTGAAAAGTTCGACGGTCCGTTCCAGTCGTTCCCGATATAATTCCTCATTAAACTCGAGATTTTCCATCGCTTGCCGAAGCTGCTCCGGGTTCATTTGTCCCAGTTGTTCCTGCAGTTTCTCCATGGCTTCACGAAAGGCAGGATCATCAATCTCCTCCATCAGTTTTTGGAGCTCGTCGTAGGCTTTCTGAGTTTCCTCTGAAAGCATATTGTCCCTGCTCATCTCCTCTTTGAGCTCTTCAAACTTCTTATTCAGTTCATCAATTTTCTTTTGAACTTCCTCCTGCTGTTTCTGAACCTGCTCCAGTTCCCGCTTTTCCTCGTAGCCGGTATTCTCTGGATTGTCTTTCATTCTTTCTTTGAATTCCTCGTACTGACGCTGGGTTTCCTCAAAAGACTTTGAGATATCTTCGAGTTCGGATTCCACATCGTCTTCCTTTTTATCCACGTCTTCAAAGTAATCTACCATAGAGGGGACGGTCAGCTTCAGCTTTTGGGAATTCGAAGATTTAAAGCCGTTGTACCGGTCATTATCACTTGCAGAAATCCAGAAGGTAAGTTCATCCTGCGGTTTTAATTCAAAGGGTTGAAGGTCCCAAACATAGGGTTGAAGAGCACCTTCTTGTGGCTTTTTCAGAGGGAGGGAGCCGGTGACAGGCTCTTCCACATAAGCTCGCCTGAGTTCATAATTGAGGTTGGCTGAAGTCAAACCAAAGTCGTCGGTTGCCCGATATAAAAGTTCCAGCTCAGTGGGGTTTACTTGTTGAATGGATTCTTCCGGTTCCAGCAATTCCACCAGGGGATATTCATCAGCCTGTGGTACTACAATGATTTGAAATGGATTCTGATTGGTAAGTCCGCTTTCATCTTCAATGTGAAAGCGAAGGGTGTCGGGACGAGATACCTCAATTTCATAGCTAAAGGTACTGTCTTGTTCCACAAATAAATCCAAGAGCTCGGTAGATGTGTACATCTGCAAGTAAGATGCCATTTTATTAAGCGAACCGGACAGCTTAACGGTTGAACCTTCATACGCCCTGAGCTGAGAAATAGGATAGGAAATAATGGATGAATCAAGCTCGGTGTATTTCGGCGGTATAACAGTGGCCTGTAGTTCACTGAAACGTGGACGCAATTGCACATCGGCGGTAAACAGCTCACTTTGGTAGCCATCCATCTCCACGTAGTACTGCATCTTGTTGTTCAAATCCTGAGGAATTGACCGGAAGTAGGTGCCGGAGGCCTCCATAGCCCGCGTTCTGAACTCTTCCTCAACCGATGTTTTTATACGCAAACTTACGTCTCTCGGAATTAGATCACCGGTGAATTGAACCTCTACCTGAAACGGACTTCCCTGTTCAACGGTCACATCACCCGGGGAAACGGTATATAGAAAAGGATTGGGCTTGGAGTAGGATTCCCAAAACGTAAAAGATCGCTGAGTTGCAGCATTGAAATTAAAGGCAGTGATTCCAAGTACTGCCAGCGTGGCGATAGAAAGTGTGAATAACCGCGAATAACTTTTATGACTGTCAGAACTCTTTGTGTATTCGGTTAAAGTATTCTGAAGCCGTTGAGTTTCAATTTTACCCAGGTTTTGAAGAATAGCGGCATCTACCAGCGCTCGGTTTCCTGACGATGATTTTTCTAAATCGAGGGTGTCCTTAAGTTCCGGTAAGTTGCTTTCCCGGCTAAATTCGCGGTAAAACTCCCTGAAACTGGCTGGATTTGAGCTGCTTAAGCCTTTCCATAAAGAAAAAGCTGCGGCTGAAATTAACACGCCAAGTACTACCGATTTGGAAGCAACGGAGAGGTAAAACACATGTTCGGTGATAATAAAAGCGGTAAAGCCGGCAAGTACAATCAAAGCAGATCGTAGCAGTAAACTCAGCCTTTGTTTAGACTGTACAGACTGATAAGCCTCCCTGAGGAGGGTTTCAACTTTTTGACTGGATGTTTGCTTGCCGGTATTTGCCATGTGCTACTATAAGAAAGAGAAGTGTGTGATAAAAACTTCTTGTAAGACTATTTATTGCAGTCAGAAGTCATTCAGCGTCAGGGTTTCAGCTACTGAGAACCGTCCGTCATTGTGCTCAATGCGGATGATTTCCTGATGGGCATCATGCTCTAAATACAAGTTCCAATTGTTTTCCGCGGCCTGTTTTAAAAACGCATCTTTTTCACTGAGCGTTTGAACCGGATACATATCATACCCCATTACCCAGGGAAGGGGAACGTGGACATGGGTAGGCAATAAATCCGCTACGAAAACAATCGACCCTTCAGTAGATTCAATTTTCGGCAACTGTTGACCAATGGTATGCCCGTCAACATTAATGGCGGAAAGGTCGGCTTCATATTCGTGATTTTCTTCTACCAGATTCAACTTACCGGATTCTTTAAGCGGTTGGATGTTTTCATGCAGAAAGCTGGCTTTTTCCCGTGCATTGGGGTTCGTTGCATTTTCCCAGTGCTTCTTCACTACATGATATTGTGCATTCGGGAAGGTTAACTCCAGCTCTTCATCGTCATTATAAAAGCTGCTGCCTCCGCAATGATCAAAATGTAGGTGTGTAAAAATGATGTCGGTTACATCCTCAAAAGAAAACCCGTGATGCTCAAAAGAGTTCTCCAGGTTCTTGACGCTGTAATCGAGCTGGTAAATATCTTCCATTTTATCATTGAACTTGGTTCCGGCACCGTTGTCAATAAGGTAAAGCTTACCGGTGTTTTTGGATTTTATAAGCAGGCAGCGCATGGTCATGGGGATGCGGTTTTTCTCATCCGCCGGCAACCCTCGCGACCATAACGTTTTGGGAACTACGCCAAACATAGCACCGCCGTCTAAGCGGAAGTCTCCCGTTTCGATGGTATATAATTCAAAGGATCCAAAGGTGGTTCTTGATAAGCTCATGTACAATGTTTTTGGTTGAATCCGAATATAACAATCAGCGAAGAGTATTCAGAATGGGCTACCTTTATTTACAAGGTTAAATGGATTTGGTGACGTTCCTGGCGTAGAGACACAAAATCTTGTGTCTCTACGCCAGGAAAAAAACAACATAAAAAAAGCCCCGAGCGATTAGCACGGGGCTTCAGAATTCTTAATCTGTTCCGTTATCTAAAAAGAAGGAACCACATCGTTTCTGTACATGGTGTCCAGCAAAGTAATGCCTACCATCAGTATAAAGAAACAAACGGCCATGATAAGCAGCATGGCGTTGAACTTAACATCCCAATACAGATTCATGAAAAATGCGGCTACCAAAAATGCCTTTACCAATGCAACAGCCATGGCGGTAACTACATCGAAGGGAGGTGGAATGGCAACAAATTTCGCCAGTACTACGGTAATGATAGTCAAAATCAGCAATGCGGTACCAACGGCCCAAAGCTGGCCTGCTGAAGAAACGTGATGTTCGTGATTATGTGCGCTCATAATATCTGTATTCTAAGTTCTTAGGTGGTGATAATATCAATCTCTGTCATTCAATGAGATAGAGGAGTGGAAACAGGAAGATCCAGATGAGGTCAACCAAATGCCAGTACAGGCCGGTGATCTCAACAGGAGTATAATATTCACTGCTGAATTCTCCTTTCTTAGCACGCAGGTAAATCCAGTAAATGAGCCCGATTCCGATGATTACGTGAAGGGCGTGAACGCCGGTCAGCATGTAATAGATGCTGAAGAAGATAGCTGCCTGAGCATGTTCAAGTCCTTCGTAGGTGTAATATTCGCCCGGAAAGATTCCCAGTTCAAATTTGTGGGCATACTCGAAAGCTTTAATCACCATAAACACTACAGCCAGAGCGATTGTAATCAAGAGATTGATTTTAAGCCCTTTGATCTGGTCTTTCTGTACGGAACGTATAGCCATCGCTACCGTCAAACTACTACCGATCAGAACCACCGTGTTTACGGCTCCCCAAAAGGTATTCAGCTCAAGGGCTGCTTCGGTGAAAAGTTCAGGATACCATGCTCTATATATAATATAAGCACAGAATAATCCGCCAAAGAATAGGATTTCGTTTACCAAGAACACCCACATACCCATTTTTGCGGTGTCAAATTGCTGATCGGAGTCAACAAAGTGATGCTGCACATGCGTGGGGTGTGAAGTCGAATGATTCGCCATTTACTTCCCGAGTTGTGTTGTTTGAATTTAAATTTTTAGTTGGATTCTACCTTCTTCCGGGCAGCAGTCACTTCTGCAGCCTCATGGCTTGGGTCGTGACCGTTATGAGAGTCCGCAAGACCAAGCTGGAATTCTTCCATCGGTTTGTGATAATCATATGGTCCGTTAATGATAACCGGAGTATGGTCGAAGTTGTGGAAGTCGGGCGGTGAAGTTGCCTGCCATTCCAGTCCACGACTACCCCAGGGGTTAGATCCGGCTTTCTCACCTGTAAATAATGACTTCATCAGGTAATATGCGATAAGCAGAAACCCAACACCAAGGATATATGATCCAATGGTTGAGGTTTGATGGAAAATTGTAAACTGATCGATGTAGTTGTAATAACGTCGCGGCATTCCTTGTGATCCCATAATAAACTGCGGGAGAAAGGTTACGTTGAAGCCGACGAATATAAGTACGGCTCCGATTTTTGCCTGAAATTCATTGTACATCTTACCGGTCATCTTAGGCCACCAGTAGTGGAGTCCGGCCAACAGAGCAATAAGGGTTCCACCCATCATTACATAGTGAAAGTGAGCTACCACATAGTATGTGTCGTGCAGGTGAATGTCGGCTGAAAGAGCACCAAGCATAATCCCTGTAAATCCTCCAATGGAGAACAAGAACAGGAAGATAAATACATAAAGCATTGGAGTCTTCATCTCGATTGACCCCTTATACAGTGTAGCGATCCAGTTTAGAATCTTAATACCAGTTGGAATACCAACGAGGAAAGTCAGGAATGAAAATACGGTAGTTGCCACGGCAGACTGACCGGAGGTAAACATGTGGTGTCCCCAAACGAGGAATCCAATAAATGCGATAGCAAGAGACGAAAGTGCAATCGCCCAGTACCCGAAGATGTGTTTCTTGGAAAAGGTGGTAATTACTTCAGAAATGATTCCAAAACCCGGGACAATCATAATATATACAGCAGGGTGTGAGTAGAACCAGAAGAAATGCTGGAACAGTACGGGATCACCGCCAAGAGCAGGGTCAAAAATTCCGATTCCCAGGAAACGCTCCATAGTCAACAGTAAAAGCGTGATCGCCAATACGGGCGTTGCTAATACCTGAATGATACTGGTTGCATACAGCGCCCAGATATTCAATGGGAGTTTGCCCCAGGTAATACCGGGAGCTCTCATCTTATGAATGGTAGAAATAAAGTTTGTACCGGTTAAAATAGAGGAGAAACCAAGTATAAAGACTCCCAAGGTTACCCAAATCACACTCGATGAAGAGGTGGTACTGTAGGGTGTGTAGAACGTCCAGCCGGTGTCCAGTCCATTATTTGCTAAAGCAATAAAGGTGAAGATGGCTCCAATCACGTAAATATAGAAACTGGCGAGGTTAAGCCGGGGGAAGGCTACATCCTTGGCTCCAAGCTGCATGGGAAGTACAAAGTTACCTAATGCGGCCGGGATAGAGGGAACCAGCACAAAGAATACCATAATGGCACCGTGCAGGGTAAAGAACTGGTTGTATGTATCGGCTTCGATGAACGTTTTTGCAGGGGTCAGGAGCTCGGTTCTTAATAAGAGAGCAAGCACTCCACCCAGCAGAAAGAAGAAGGCAACCGAACCCAGGTACATAAGTCCGATTTTCTTGTGATCTACTGTCGTCATCCAGGCCCAAAGACCTTTTTCATCGGTCAGGTATGTATTCTTAGGGTCTTCGGACGGCTTAAACCGCTTAACTTTTAATGTTCGTACGTTCCCTGAAGAGGAAGGTGTTACTTCAGTTGTTGCCATGTTATTCTTCTAACGTTTTAATGTATTCAATAATGTCGGAGATGTCGTCGTCACTAAGGCGACCCTCATAGCTAACCATTTGGTTTTGATATCCTTCAACAATTTTGCTGCCGGGGTCGAGAATGGATTCTCTGATATAGTTTTGATCGGCAACTTCGGAAGAACCGTCTTCGAAATTACGTTCTTGCTCCCACAGGCCCTGCCAGGTAGGTCCAATACCATCAGATCCATCTACAGAGTGACAGCTTACACAACCTTGTAAGGTGGCAAGTTGCTCACCGCGTTCCACGGGAGTTCCGCCACCGCCGGTTCCTTGCTCATCCAGCCAGGCTTTAAAGTCTTCTTCGGTGTGCACAATTACTTTAGCCAACATATCAGAGTGGGAGGTACCGCAATATTCGGTACAGAAAACCTGTGATTCACCGGCTTCTTCAGCCTGGAACCAAACATAGGTGTATCGGTTTGGCAGCACGTCTTGCTTGATTCGGTAATCAGGTACAAAAAAGGAGTGTAGTACGTCCTGAGATTGCATCACCAATTTAACCGGCCGACCTGCAGGTACATGAACTTCGTTACCAACCTGTGCTCCGGTTTCATATTTGAAAGTCCAGCCCCACTTGTAGGCTGAAACCTGAATTTCATATGCGTTATCCGGTACGGTTTTGAGATTCAGCCATCCTTTGTATCCCCATCCAAAAACAACAAAAACCAGCAGAAGGGGTATTACCGACCAGGTAATTTCCAGGGTGTTGTTGTGGGTGATAAGCGGTGTTTTATCATTTTCTGATTTGCGCTTGTACTTAATTGCAAAATAGATCATTGCAATGGAGACACCGGCAAGAATGATAAAACTGACGATGTGGATGAATGCCATCAGCGCATCGGTACTTGCTCCCGTCATCGGAGATTTAAGCTCCGGGAGCATAAAATCGAATAAACTGCCCATTAGTTAAATTCAGTTTTTGAGGTTGGTTTTTTGCGTTTTTCGCGAAGCCAAAGCACGCCGAGGAATATACCGAGAATTATCAGTGTAGCCAAGCCGCCAAGCTTCATAATATTAATTGCTACCGGCGCATAACTGCCGGAATCCGGATCGTATTGATAACAGTACATCACAAGTTTATCGACGGTGTTACCAATCGTTCCGTCCGCAGATTCATACAAGGCACTGCGAACATTGAATGAGTCGTAGGAGATGCCGTACAAATAACGGGTAATCTTGCCTTGTGGACTCAGGAGCATGATTGCCGCACTATGGGCAAACTCTCCGGTTTTCTCAATTTCTTTGTATTCAAATCCAACAGCTTCAATTACTTTGTCAATCTGATCTTTCTTTCCGGTTAGGAAGTGCCACCCTGCTTTTGTGGTGGAGTCCATACCGGCCAGGTAATTTTTTTTCGACTTAGCTGCCAGTTCAGCATTTTCCTCAGGGTCAATGCTGATCGAGATTACAATAAATTCTTTACCGGGCTTCCAGGCCAGTTCATCAACAACATTAATCACTCCGTCTATCACAAGCCCGCATAACATCGGGCATTCGTAGTAGAGCGGGTTCAATAAAACAGGTTTTCCTTCCTCCAGTAAATCACCAAGCACAACACTGTCACCTTCGGAGGTTGCAAACTTGGCATCAAGAGGGATGTAGTCTCCCAAATGCTCATCAATACCGAGATCTTGCAGCGCATCCGGCGTTTCACGATTTACCTGCGCTTGGGCAGAATGTGAAGTCAGAAACACTGCAAGCATGATAATTGCTAACAGTGTAGAACGTCTCATGATGGTTGGTGTCAGTCTGTGGCTATTCTACTAATAGCGCTGTCAATAGGAATTCTGTAAATACCTTCCTCAAGGTCCACCACTCCAAAGCTATTCAGCTCTTGATCTTGTTCAGCTTTTAATTCTTGTACTTCTGAATAACCGCTTTGGGCTGATACCTGTTTTTGGGCTTCAAAAAGGCTGTATTGAGAAAAATAGACTAAACCGATAACAAAAATAATAACGAGTGCGGTTCCCAGGGTAGACCAGAAGATCAACTTGTTATAGTTGAGGGTGTCACTCATCACGCCGTGTTCTACGGCACCGGCAAACTCTTCATTTTCAGTTGTGATGTCAACTTCCTCGTTTACGTCCTCGTCGGCATGTGCCGTTTCGGTGGTAAAAATCTGAGAAGCTTCATCCTGAAGCTGAGCAGCCCACTCAATTATATCATCTTCTGAAACGTCATGTTTTTGAGCAATTTTCTCAATCACAGAACGCCCCTGAGCTACAGCTTCGAGTGCTACTTTTGCTTTAAATTCTGAGCTATACTTTTCTGACATCGGTAAATTCGATTATTGGTGATACGATTTGGATAGGCAGTCTTCCAGTTTTGGATCATTCTTCGGCACCATATCGTGCTGCTTGAATTTGTTAAAGAACAGTCCAAAGAAAATGCCTCCTAATCCAAGGAAAGTAGTAATGTCCATCCAGCTGAAGTGGATGCCATGTTTAAATAATACCGGCATGGCAATCCAGTAGATTTCTGCAAAGTGAATAATTAATACGATTGCCGATACAATTCCTAAAATAGTGCGATTCTTCTTGGCTTCGCGATTAAGAAGTACCAGGAATGGTAGCGCAAAACGGAAGATCAACAAGCCGTAAGCAATATATTTCCAGCTGCCTTCCAGCCGATGGAAATACCACAGGGTTTCTTCCGGAAGGTTTGCATAATAAATAAGTAAAAACTGACTGAATGCGATGTATGCATAGAATACTGTGAACGCAAAGAACCAGGCACCAAGATCATAGATGTGCACCTGTCGAATGGTGTTTTTCAAAATCCCCTTGCTCTGCATAAAGAAAATCAGCAGAATCATAATAGGCCAAAAAGCCTGGAAACTGATAGAGAAAAAGTACACGCCAAACATGGTTGAAAACCAGTGAGGGTCAAGCGACATCAACCAGTCGAAGCTGGCAAATGCAATAGAAAGAGCAAACAAAGGAATACCCGGGGCACTTACTTTGCGCAACAAGCTGGTTAATCCCCAGTCATTGGTTTTATCCATCTCTACGGAAACCTTATGCAGTTTATAACCAAGATATCCCCAGATGGCAAAGTAGATAAACTGACGGGCAATAAAGAAGGGTGTATTCAGGTAAGCTGATTTCCCTTTAAGAATTTTGTCGGCCATAACGGCATCTTCATGGCTCCAGTGGTACAAATTATGAATCCCAAGTATTACAGGGACCACAAATATGGCCCATATCCAAAGGTTGGCCGTAAACGACTCCGATATTCTTCGAACCAATACCCCCCATGAAGATCGGGTGATATGGTGCAGCATGACCATCAAAAGGGCGGCTAAAGCAATACCGGTAAAAAAGACAAAGCTAACCAGGTACGAGAAGAAAAACTGGTCGGCATCCAAAAAGTAGCCAACAAGGCTGGCAATCAGGCCAACGGCACCAACACCGAATAGGGCACGAGGAACTTTGCTGTCGGCTGGAAATTGTAAAGAATCTGTTATTGTAGGCTTATGACTCATTGTGTAAGTGTATTAAGCAAAGTTCTTAGTTTTCAGATAGATTTTTGATGTAAAGCACGATCGACTCAATTTCATGGTCGGCGAGGTAGCTGTAAGAAGCCATCACACCCTGTGCATAATCAACAGGTTTTGCAGCTTCAGGAGCAACGATGGACTCGCGAATGTAATCTTCATCTTTGGTAACGGTGATTGTCTCGCCGTCAGCAGTTATTACCTCACCTTCACTTCCAAACAGTCCGGCCCAAGTTGGCCCAATGCCTCCGGGTGTTCCGTCTTCGTTGTGGCAGGCAGCACATCCATTCGCTGTAATTACTTCTTTACCCATATCTACCGTTGGCTCAGGGGCATCTTCAGGTGTGCTTGCCGCAGCAATGGAATCTTGACGGGCTTGCTTATCTGCGAAGGCAGCCTGCATAGCATCTACATCAACCGGATATTCCCGAATTTCCTGCTCATTGATATTCTGGCTTTCCTGTAAGGCGCGAATGTAAGCTACAATAGCCCAGCGGTCTTCAACAGGAACCAAAGTGGAGTAGGAAGGCATGGTACGTACGCCGTTATAAATAGCGGAATACAACTCACCGTCAGATAATTCTCTTACTCTTTGATCGTGGTATGAAGGTGCCGGAACGTATCCGTAATTCCCTTCCATAATAATACCATCCCCGGCACCGGTTTGTCCGTGGCAGGGTGCACAATAAATTTCGTAGCGTTCTTTACCTCTGTAAAGGAATGATTTGGTCAGGTCAACCGGGATGTAATCAATAAAATCACCGTTTTCTTCAATTCCTTCGTAGTAGGCAAGGTCTGTTTTAGCCAAACCACGGGCAACGGTTCCGTCCACCGGCTGGCGCATGGCACGACCATCCGCAAAAAAGTTATTTTCTTCCTGTGCTTCTACTCTCGGCTGCTGGTCCATATTCATGTTAGGGTGAATAGGGGGCTTTTCAGAAAGCTGACCCTGACAGGCCGATAAAGTGACTCCGAGCGCAAAGACGCCCGCAACCTTAAACATTCTTTTAATGTTCATTCCTGGAAATGATATTTGAGTATTCGTTTTATTCATAAACTTCCTCAATGTGAGTAGCACCGGCTTCTTCGAATAGTTTTTTAACCTTATCGGCATCAAACATGTCGTCTTCAGCTTCAATGCAGGCAAAGAAGCCGTCGTCGGTTGCTTTCTTAAATCGCTCAACGTTGAACAGAGGATTATTCAGTTTCGGAAGTCCGTTCAGGAAAAACATCCCGAAAACAGCTCCGAAGGAAGACAGAAGCACTGTCAATTCAAAAGTGATGGGAACCCATGCAGGGGCATTAAATAATGGCTTACCACTAATATTCATCGGATAATCAACAACAGCCATGTAATACATCATAGCCAGTGCTCCAAAAAAACCAATACAGGCATGACCAAGTACAATCCATCCAAGCTTCGATTTCTTCAGGTTCATAGCCTTATCCATTCCGTGAATGGGGAATGGGCTAAAGGTGTCGAACTTGCTAAACCCTGATTTTGACATTGTTTTAGCAACATCAATCAGCTCTTTGGGATTTCTGAACTCAGCTATAACGCCGTATAAATTATTCTTTTCTGTTGTACTCATAATCTTAAACCTTCTCAGCTTGAGGTTTCGGCACTTCTACTTTTGGGGCTTCAAATTCCTTGGTTTCCTCATCGTAATTGTGAGGGTCAGCCAGCGGAATCACTGCTTTAATTTCTGCGAGTGCAACCATTGGCAGGAAGCGCAGGAACAAGAGGAACATGGTGAAAAACAGGCCAAATGTTCCAACGTAAGTTAATACGTCCCAAATGGTTGGTGAAAAATAATCCCAGCTCGATGGCAGGTAATCGTTTGCCAGAGAAGTTACCGTAATTACAAATCGTTCGAACCACATACCGATGTTCACCACAATAGAAATAAAGAAGGTGAAGCCAACGTTGCGGCGTAGTTTCTTAGACCAGAAGAACTGAGGAGACAACACATTGCAAGTCATCATTGCCCAGTATGCCCAAGCATAAGGACCGGTTGCTCTTAACAGAAAAATAGCTTTTTCATATTCAACGCCACTGTACCAGGCGATAAAGAACTCCATCATGTAGGCAAAACCTACCATGGAACCGGTAACCAGGATCACAATATTCATTTTTTCCATGTGATCATCCGTCATGATTTCCTTCATTCCGTAAATCTTGCGGGCAACAATCATCAGGGTAAGTACCATCGCAAAACCGGAGAAAATAGCACCGGCAACAAAATAAGGAGGGAAAATGGTAGTGTGCCATCCCGGAATCATGGAAACGGCAAAGTCAAAGGATACAATGGTGTGTACCGAAAGTACCAGCGGAGTAGCCAAACCGGCCAAAATCATATAAGCTTTCTCGTAATTCCACCAGTGGCGGTTTGAGCCGGTCCATCCCAGAGAGAAAATTCCGTACACAACCTTTCTGATTTTGTCGGTTGCACGATCACGAATGGTTGCAAGGTCAGGAACAAGTCCTACATACCAGAATAACAGGGAAACGGTGAAGTAGGTGGAAACCGCAAACACGTCCCAAAGCAGGGGAGAGTTGAAGTTCGGCCACATAGCCATAGAGTTAGGAACCGGGAACACCCAGTAAATAACCCAGATACGACCAACGTGAATAGCCGGGAATACACCGGCACACATTACCGCAAAAATGGTCATAGCCTCCGCAAAACGGTTAATAGCGGTACGCCAGTCCTGCCGGAAGAGGAATAAAATCGCCGAAATCAAGGTGCCGGCGTGACCAATACCAACCCACCATACAAAGTTGATGATGGCCCAACCCCAACCAACGGGATTGTTAAGTCCCCAAATTCCAGTTCCTTCCCAGATCAGGTAGCCAATGGCGGCAACCATAACAAAAAGCAGGCCGTTTGCGGCAATCATGCATAGGTACCATGCTTTTGGAGTAGGGCGTAAATTTATATCGGTAATCAGTCTCGTAAGGCTCGAAAAGTCATGGTCGCCTTTTACAAGAGCGGGTTCCGGTACGTATTGGTATTTACTCATGTTTTGGATGTATTCCTGATTAATATCTTAAGCCAAAGCAGGGTTTGGATTCGTAAGTTTAGCCATATAAGATGTTCTTGGACGCGTGTTAAGCTCCTCGAGCATCTGGAAGTTTCGTTCGTTGCGCTTCATTTTCGCAACTTCGCTGTTATCGTCGGTTAAATCACCAAAGTAAATGGCATCGGCAGGACATGCTTGCTGACAAGCTGTTTTAACAGCGCCATCTGCCGGTTTTGGAGAACCGGTTTTGTTCTTGGCTTCAATTTTTGCACGGTTCACGCGCTGGGCGCAATACGTACATTTCTCCATCACACCACGGAAACGTACGGTTACTTCCGGATTCATCGCCATTTGGATGATATCAGGATCGTCGCCCGTAGTTAAGTATTCTTTTGGATAGTTGAAGAAGTTGAATCGACGAACTTTATAAGGACAGTTATTGGCGCAGTATCGGGTTCCGATACAGCGGTTATACGTCATTTGGTTCATGCCGTCGTCACTGTGGGTAGTTGCCGCAACCGGGCAAACCTGCTCACAAGGGGCAAGCTCACAATGCATACAAGGTACCGGCTGGTGAACCGCTTGTGGTGAATCCGGATCATCACCCACATAATAGCGGTCATTACGGATCCAGTGCATTTCACGGCCCATTTTCACTTCTTTTTTCCCGATAACAGGGATATTGTTTTCCGACTGACAAGCGATTACACATACACCGCAACCAAAACAGGAGTTCAGGTCAATAGCCATTCCCCATTGTGGTTCATGATCGGGGTAGGTTTGCTCGTCAAAGAGAGAAATAGGCTGATCTTCGCCCATTTCTTCCGCTTCTTTCATTCCCGGCACTTCATAGGTGTGAACCGAGGCAAAGGAAGCAAAGTCCGGATTGTCTTTGTATTCAGAAATCGAAGCTTGACGATACATATCTCGTCCTTCAAGGCTGTGGTGATCCTGAACACAGGCAATTTCATAGGTGTCACCGGTCTTGGAAACGCTGGCTGAGGCATACAGCATATTATCTGTACCTCTCAACGGATAAACATCCACCCCACCTGCGGTGTAATCAATATAGGAACTGGCTACCCGGCCAATTCCTTCCCGTCCATAACCGGTGGTTAAAGTAATGGCATCATCAACATGTCCCGGCTGAATCCAGGCTACAATATTAATGCTCTTGCCATTTACAGTAATTTCTACAACATCGTAATCATCTTGTCCGGCACTGGCTTCTTCAATACCGAGTTTCTCTGCCGTAGCAGGACTCATAAGCGCCACGTTATCCCAGGTAACTTTCGTCATTGGGTCGGGAAGCTCCTGAAGCCATCCAAGGTTGGCGTAACGTCCGTCGTACAAAGTAGCATCAGGACGAATAACCACTTCCATACCGGAAGTAGAAGTAACATTGGATGTAGCGCGGTTCATTGCGGAAGTAAATCCGGAGGTTAACCGAACATTTACCTCGTTAAAGTTGCCGGTAGTGTCAATACCGTCATGCAGGATATTGGTCCATCGGTTATCAAAACCGGAACGGTAGTATCCCTGAAAGGTGTCTCTTACAAGATCATAACCGGCAGTAATAGAACCGGATACGATGGTATTTAAAAACTCAATTTCACTTAAACCTTCATGCAAAGGCCTGATTTGCGGCTGGATCACTGAACGTGCTCCGCCATAAGAATAACCGTCTCCCCATGCTTCCAGGAAATGTGCACGGTTTACGTGCCAGGTAGATTTCAGGGAAGTTTCATCAACGTAATCAGATAGATTGACTACGGTTTCAACATTAGAGAGGGCGTTTTCAAAGTCAAGATTAGCCGGGGCGTTGAATACCGGGTTCACACCCACCATCACAACGGTGTCGATGTTGCCGGCTTTCATTTCAGAAACCACATTGGCAAAAGCTTCAGTACTGTTTTGATCATCAAGGTGTGGTACTTCTAAATAGTGAACCGTACTTCCGGTGTTTCCTAATGCGTTATTAATTGCGGCAACCGCAGCGTGCACTTCAGGTTTGTGCTGGCTTCCCAGTGTAAGTGCTGAACGTCCGGCGTTGGCAGCCAAGTCATCAGCAAGAGCTGTAATCCACTTGTGATCAGAAAATTCGTTGGAGTAACCGCTGAAAGCACTCAATCCATTAACTCGGGTAGAAAGTGCAGCAGCCAGCGCATAAGTAAAGGCTTCTATTTGGCTGGCTTTAACTCTCAGTCGGTGATCGGCATAAGAACCGGTGAGTGAGAAAGAATCTTCCACCGAATAAATACGGTTCATTTCACCGTCTGTATCGGTCACCTTTCTTCGGGAAGAAACTTGTTTGGCGTATTCAACACTGTTTGGATGCGTTGAACTCATGAAATCATCATTCAAAGAAACGATGACATCCGCATTCTCAAAATTGTAATGGGTTCTCAGTCGTCCGCCAAAAGCAATTCGGTTACCTTCTAATACATTGTCTTCGCCAAATGGCTCGTAAGTAACCCAGGTTGCATTATTGAATTTCGAAAGGGCCTGCTCCTTAATATTGTTGTAAGTAGGAGAGGAATTTGCTTCAGAAATGAAAGCGATACGCTGACCGGTATTCGCAAAATGAGAGTTGGCGAAGGCTTCAAAGTCAGCTTTGGTTGCTTTCTCGCCATTTTGTAAAGGTGATCGTGATCGATCAGGATCGTACAGCCCAAGAATGGCTGCCTGATTGAAAATACTGGTTCCGCCACGGCTGGCAGGATGCATGTCGTTACCTTCAAGCTTGGTAGGCCGGCCTTCATGATTTTCAGCAATCAAACCAACCAGGTTGCCCTGAACAGGCATTGCTGTTGCATAATATAAAGGTACGCCGGGAACTACATCTTCAGGCTGCTTGGAATAAGGAAGGATTTTTTGAACCGGTCGGCGGCAAGCGGCGAGCCCGGCCAGAGCTACGGAAGCTCCCATAACACGTAAAAATCCACGACGTGATACACCATCCGAAAGTTCGGTGGCGTTCTCAGGAAACTCGCGCTCGGCAAATTTCTGGTATTCCTTATTATTGGCTAGTTCGTTTAAACTCTTCCAATACGTAGTTTCTTTCACTTCTTCACTCATCTGTCGATCTGTAGATTCTAAATCATTCATTAGTAATGGCAACCCTGGCAATAAGTTGGAGCATGAATATTCTTTTTATCTACCAGCTCACGGCCAATTTCTAACTGGTTTTCAACCTGGTAACCCATGGTTGTAACTTCATCAACGGGACGTACATACTTTTCCGGCTCACGGTGGCAATCCAGGCACCAGCCCATGCTAAGCGGCTCGGTCTGGTAAACAACTTCCATTTTATCAATTCTTCCGTGGCAGCTTTCACAGCCTACGCCCACATTAGTATGGGCAGAGTGATTGAAATAAGCATAATCAGGCAGGTTGTGCACGCGAACCCATTCAATAGCTTTTCCGGTTTCCCAGCTCTCACGAACCAGCGCCAGCTTATCGCTGTCGGTCTTAATTTGATTGTGACAATTCATACAGGTTTGTGTGGCAGGAATGTTAGCCTGCTTGGAATCCCAAACACTGGTGTGGCAGTACTGGCAGTCGAGGCCAAGCTGATCCACATGTAATTTGTGACTATAAGGAACGGGTTGTTCCGGAGCGTAGCCAACGTCAGTGTATTCAGGAGAGAAGAAGTACCAAACACCAAAAATGATTGCGTTCAGTACCACGATTAATCCAATTAAAATTTTTCGGGGAACCTGATTTGTCCACTTGGGGAAAATCTGCGCCATAAAGATTGCTGATTTAAGTTTACGTATAGAGCAGGATTGCTCCCGTTCTTAGGCCGGGCAAATCTATCAATTTTTTCATTCTAAATTGAATAAAAAGGACAGAATGTCATCTATTTAAAACAGTTCTAAATAGATTGACCAATACTCCGGTCACACCCTAAAGATGTGAGGTCGAAAAGATAGTATACATTTAGCAAAAATGCCGAAAAAGGAATGAGAAAAACTCACTTTCCTTCAATAGCAGGTATCGTTTTTATGCTTATGCGTTTAGGAGTTTTAAACGGGAAATAAAAAAATTTCAAAATAAGTGTAACAAATGAGAAGCAGGTTCCTCTTGGGTACAATGGGGTAAGTAAAAATAGTTTTTTAGGGGTCTTACCTGTACACCACAATTAGTTGGTCAGAGAAATGGGGAAGAGAAGGAAGCATATAATAGGGCTTATTGTAATCGTTTCTCTTCATATTACTTTAAAAATAAATGTTGTTGCACAAGCGGTAGATTTTAAGGGTAATGTGAAAGAGGTAAGGCATGACTATGGCCACACTGATTTTAACAAAGTAGAAATCACATCTAAGTTTATTGCTGATAGTTACTATCAAGATATTAGGAGTAAGTTTTATAGGGCAAAGCAAAAGCTTACCAAGCAAAAGAGCAGAAGATATACATATGGAATTGGTGAGGAGAAAAGCTTTTTCGTTCGGGACTTATTATCGTTATCGGGTCAAAAATGGTATTCAGAGATCTTTGTTAAGACCTATAATAGAAATGGGATTAGTTTATGGATAGAGAAGTCTGCGAATGATGCGCTTAGCAAATCAAACGATTTGGAAAAAATCCTCAATGGCTTTGATTCCTATTTGCATGAAGGAACACCAAGACTTTCAGTTGATTCTTCAAAAGGCATAATAGAGATATTAGAGGAATACGTGGGAGAGTTCCCTAATGTTGACGGTGACGGAGAGTTGGATGTACTGTTACTGGATATACATGACGAATTCCAACAGACAGGTAGTTATGTAGCCGGGTTTTTTGATCCGGTTAATTTATTCGAGTTTGAATACTCGAATTTTAGGGACATCGTATATTTAGACCTGTTTCCAACTCTATTGTATGACGGTGAAATTTATTTAGAAAGGGCATTATCAACATTTGCACATGAGAGCCAACATCTAATACATGCAGGGTATGAAGGAAATACTCCTGAATTGGTATTTGTAAATGAAGGGTATTCGGAAGCAGTTGAAATCATTTGTGGATTTGAACCAAGATCAACGGACGCCTTTCAAAAAAGTCCCTACAGAAAGCTTACAAGTTGGAACTATGATAACCCGTTACCAGATTACTCAAGGGCATCTTTATGGACGCATTATCTGATTGAACAATTAGGAGCTCTAAGCCTGAAGGAGTTTGTTCAGAACCAAGAAGTAGGAATCAAAGGGTACCAAAGTGTAATAGAAGCTGAGTCTGAACTTGTATTTGAGGAAGTATTTCAAAATTGGGGGTTAGCATTACTTCTTAATGACAATAATCAAAACCCGACGCTTGGTTATAAACATGAGTTAAGACAAAATCAGTTTTTAGAAACTGCAATCAAATTTCAAACTTTGCCAGGTGTATTAAGTGGTCAATTGCCTCAATTAGTGAACTTACCATTACACTATTCATTAGCTAAAAAACTTGATTTTAGTACCGGACAAGAATTTCAGAATAATGTATGGCTTAGTTCAATTTCCAGTTACCCCGGAACAGATGAGAAAGAGGTTAAGAAACTCAGATCATCTTCTATTAAGGTTGAATCCACGGATGCTGAATTTGGTAGTATAGATATCATTGTTTCTAATTTTGGAGAGGAACAATCTTCTGATATTTCATCTTTTAGTCTTCTCGGGGATGGCTCACTTTCTGGAATAGAACTGCAATGGAGTTATGGAGACTTCACTCCTGATATATTTTTCCAAAACGCTTCTTATTTGATGTTGGATGGTATTAATGAAAAGCTTGCTGTAATCATCCCGCCGGAAGAATCTACTTATTGGCTTAAACAGATAAAGCTTTGGACACTATTTAAATCGGAGCTTGAAGGGTCAGGAGTTGATGGAGACACAGAGAGGGATTTTGAAATACTCATTTACAATGTAAAAGGAGATAAGCCAGACAAGCCAATAACAAAGCCTGTAAACATTGAGGTTAAGAGAGAGGCAGGTAGATTGGTTGAAGAGGCTTTCTCCTTTTTTGAGCTTTATGATGATTTATCTGATGTACAGGATACACTTATGGTCATTCTCAGTAATGATTCAGATGATGAGAATTTTATAGCATTTGGTCTTGACCGTGGAAATGAAAATGCCACTTTTTATTCTAAAGAATCTGACCTCCAATATGGATGGGAGTCATTATCAAATCATGAGATCGGTGGAAAATCTCTAAACAATTGGAACCCGGCAATTGAAGTGGGAGTGGTTCTCCCTGAAGTAAAGATTCAAGAGATTTCCTCTATTAATGACGTTGAGTATAGCTTTGATAATGTAAAGATATACGTACAACCAGTATTTCATTTTGATACGACCTCAATTAAAATGGTTGCCCATATGCCAGATGGAAGCTTTAGAGCAGGAGACCTAACAGCTCTAACAACGGATGAAGCAGTATTTGAATTTCCGGTTATGGTCGATGGCCAGTACACCTTTATAAATAGTTATAAATCTCAGGACGGTAAAACTACATATCGGGATGAGATGGAATGGAGTATAGATATCCCAAATGGGTTTATTCTGGGTAATAACTATCCTAACCCATTTAACCCAACTACCAATGTTCCTTTTACTCTGATTGAGAAAGCAATCGTGGGCTGGGAAGTGACTGATGTATTGGGAAGGAAAGTGAAGAGTGTGCCTTTAAGGGTATTTGAGGCAGGAAGTCATTCTCAGAAAATTACTCTGAATGGTCTGGCTAGCGGAGTATACTTTGTTCAGGCTGTATTAAAAAGAGAGAGAAGCAATGTGACTAAAAAATTCACAGGAAGAATGATGCTTATTAAATGAATTTAAAAATAAACAAAGAGCATATGGAATAATCCATAAATAATAGTGAGGGGCGGGATTGGACCCCACCCCTCACCGTAAACAAAAACTCCATCAATTACTTGATGGAATTAACTGCAAAGCAAAAATACAATGAAAACACATCTAAACTCAACTAAACAGTTACGAATGTTGGTGGTGCTGTTCGTGACAAGTATTGTACTTACGTATGCATGTAAGCAGGTTAATAGTCCTTTTGAGGAAGCCTCTCAGCAGGGACAAACAATTGAAGGATTGAATATTAACGTTAAATATGCGGAAGTCTATGATCAAACCGAGATCACCTATTCCAGGTTATGGCCACAAGGAATAAGTGCAGGGCTGAACAAGAGTCAATCTAATGGCGGTGAATTACTTGTCGACTATGAGAAGACAAGAGAAATAATAGCCTACGATGAAGAAGGTTACATGACATCGATTACCGAGTTTCTTGAAGGAGACGGGGAGATGAATATGCCGGAGGAGGCATACAATCAGCATAAAGCTACTATGCCGGCGAAGTCGGCTGATCACGATCCTGTGGTGAAAACTGAAGTGAAAGATGGAAAGGTTAGATCATATACCAAATCTGGAAAACTGAAATATGAAAGCACTTATGATCCAGAAGAATTCTGGGTCGATCCTGCTTCTTTAGAATTATTGGTATCCGCAACAACTGATACCTCAGATGTTGAACAATCCATTCAAAGTAACATAGAGAGCCTTGCCAATGATGGTATTTCATTTAGTATAGTGGATGAATTTTATGCAAAGTATAACATAAAATCACCTGTTGAGGCTCAAGAAAATGGTTTAGCTGCATACCAGCTTCTAATGGACCTGCGAAATGGAAATATTATTGGGTCAGCAATTCTAAGGTCCGATGGAGAATATGAGTCTGTGTCTTTTAATATGTATAAAAATGTGGGTAACACCCAGATGTTGGCGTATTCAGAGAAGTATGACTATGGAGTGATAAACGGTAAATGGGGCATAACCCAGCGAACCGTTATGCATAGAGAGAATATAAAAGTAATTAAATAAGTGGGGATATCATGAAATATTTAAACACCATATTAATACTCGTACTTAGCCTCTTGGCTTTGGAAAATGTTTATGCCCAAAAGAAAATTGGGGTATTTATTCATGGATTTCAGGGAAGTTCAGAGAAGTGGACGGATGTGAGTGAAGTGCCAGAAAACTGGGAAGGCGAAATCATAGATGGCTTTGCTGCAGTAGATTATGAAACGCCAGAGCTAAAAGATGAATATTCCCTCCTGAATTAAAATCTGCAGGGTTCAATATTGTTGCAGTAGTTTCTATAGGTGGCCCTTCGCAGGGTGCTCCAGCTACAGAAGTCAGTCCTGATGATGTCAGGGAGAGATTCCAAACTATGGAAGACACATTTAGAAAAGCTTTGAAGCATACAAGACCATATATAGATATAGGTGTAATGGTATATGACCTTTTTGGTGGTAACAATTTTGGCTCTCAAATTGATGCCATACCATTCTATTTAGAGACTGCTAAAGACTCAGCTTTCGGTTATGCTACCGTTGTTGAGCAAGAGAACGCTGAAGCACTTATTGGTCGAGATGGTTCTGAGATTGTCAAGATCAACAAATACTCTCAGAATGATTTAGCTAATCATCCACCTAATTATCTTTCCATCATAGGTGCTGAAAAAGACAAAGCACCAATTCGTATGGCAGGACAAATATTTGAAGGAGATGATGAACTAAAGGATGAAGATGGTATGCTCAAAAAAGTTGATTTGTTAAACAATCAATATGTGAAGCGGCATGTTAATAGTTATGATCGCTTACTAAATCGTTATGAAACAATATATAGTGCCTGTAAGATTAGATACTTTTATAATTTGAGCAAGTGTAAAGAATCCAAATCTGATGTAATTGATGCAAAGTATAGAAAAGGCTTGTGGAAAGATGCGAAAAGGGAAATCGACGATCTTGGTAAAACCTGGTCTGAAATTATAAAATCTACCAGAAGGATAAGTCATACAGTTCGGATCTTTATTCCGCCATGCAGCGATGGTGGAGGGAGATTTCCAGGCCAATTTAGTACTCGATCATTTGATGATGACTGCTCACAAAACCCAGAAGGTGAGTTTCGAAATACAACTTACTACCAATATATAGCAGATAAGAACGATGGGGTCGTAAATATTCACAATGCATTGTGGCATTCAAATGACACTTTTGATGATCTCAATAATATCTACATGAAGGATGTACACTTAAATGCTGATGGATTAGATCAGGGTGGATATAACCACTTTGAATTACGTAACTATGCAAGGCAATATAAGTTGAAAGAAAATGGTCTTGTTGTATTCAAAGCCGGAGACCCAAATCCTGCAATGGACGAGGTGAGAGACTGGATAATTGATAGATTTGGAAGTTCATCGAATTAATAAAACAATAATTTAGGCAAGAGTGATTCACTCTTGCCTCATTCTAATCAAAAATTATGAAAGCTTTAGAATTAGTAATTATCCTCTTCTTCATAAGTTCTTGTTTTGGAGAAAATCCAGCTAAGATTGAAGAGAAGGATGTGGAATTAAAAATCCTGTGGGAAAAAGATACAAATATTATTGACTCTCCTTCGGCTCAACCGCTGATAATTGATGATTCGGTAATAGTTTTTACTGGAGAGGTAAGTATAAGAGCAGTAAGAGTTTCAGATGGAGAAATGAAATGGTCAGGCGAAGTTGATGGTGAAAATGCATTAAATACAAAAGTATTGCTGTACACAGATGATAGAATTGTATCTGCCCATAAGAATAAAGTGTTAGGATGGGACGTGAGAATAGGCGAAAAAATCTTAGAGATTAATAAACAAGATCAGGTATCTGTTTTTTCACGTGGAAGGAATTCAGTCGTTGACAATGGCTTTGCACTTATTGGCGACACTTTAGATGCTTATATTTTTGATTCGTCAGGAAAAACACGGTTTAACATAGATGTTGATTTTGGTTCGTTGGCCTTGGGTTATGCAAATAAAAATGTTTATTTAGGACAATCAAAGACAATTAATGGTGCTCTTACTTTAGGTAAGCTAAGAGCATTTGATTCCCAATCTGGAGATAGCTTATGGGTTTATACAACAGAGAATGGGGGTTTTAATGAATCAATTTTTATAGAAGACAAAATTCTGTTTGCCAGTACCTTTGGCAATTCTCCAAAAAATGAAGCTGTGGCGTTAGATGCGGAAACTGGAGAGCTGATTTGGCGCTTTGAGTCCGATTATATTTTTACTCGCAATTCTGCTTTAGGCCCGCTGCATTATTATGTAAATACGGGTGGCTCACTGGCCGCATTAGATAAACAGACCGGTCAACTCAAATGGAGGGAGGAATGGCTGGGGACAGCTTCCACTAAGCCTGTATACTTGGAAGGGTATGTCTATTTTACAGATTACTCCGAAATTAAGGTCATAAATGATGAAACAGGTGAAGTAGTACACCGTGAGCCTACCCCGGATGGAACTGCTATCTGGCATGTAGCGGCTTCCTCCAATAAGATCTTTGCACAAACCAGCCGGCAGCTTATTGCCTACGAGCCGTGGCATTTAAGGAGTGATTGAGTGAAAAATTTCCCGGACAATTCAACATTCAGTCATTTGTTGAAGATTGTTCTCAAAATCCTGATGGGGAGATTCGCTATGTAACCCAAGAAGTTAAGTTGCCTGACAAGAGTGATTGGGTAGTAAATATAAATAGTGTTGTTTGGAGTGAGGGAGATAATCTTGAAAGTACTCATAATTTTTATATGAATGACACTGACGAGGATGGAGGCTACAACCATTTTGAACTTCGTAATTATGATAGAGCTTATACCCTAAAAAGAAGTGATGGCAGTATTGTTTTTGCGAAGGGTAGTGAAAACCCAGCAATGAAAAGAACGGAAACTTGGCTTTCTGATTTACTTCGCAACTTTTAATTATTAACCAAAATAGCCAGAATAGATATCTATTCTGGCTATAAATTTTTCGAACTATGAAACTCAGAAATTGTATTTCAAAAATAGTCCTAATTATGGTAATGATTTCATGTAAAAATAGTACTGGAAATATCGAAAAAGAACAGGGATTGAGCACACTTTGGATTCATGAATATGAAATAATCGATGCTCCTTCAGCTGTACCAAAAGTTGTTAAAGATAGATTTTTAATATACACAGGGGCAATTGGTCTAAAAATGTTAGATATATCCACAGGAAGATTATTATGGGAAAATGAAGCTCCAAAAGAACGGGCTTCGAATACTGTTTCTATTCTTTCAGATGAGAATAGAATTCTATCAGCTGAATGGAGAGAATTCAAAGCTTGGGATGTAAATACAGGTGAAAAGATTTTTTCAATAGGTGCAGAGGATGATATTGTATTATTTGATAGGGGTCGAAATAAAGTTACGGATTACGGTTATGCTTTAGTTGGAGACACCTTAGACGTATACGTACTGAATAAGGATGGTGGAATTGAATTTACAATAGATATTCCATTTGTAACAAATGGAGTGGGATATGAAGGTAATAGGCTTTATTTGGGACAATTTAAAACGATTACAGGCGCTTTAACTAGAGGTAAAATTGTTTGTTATAATGCACAAACTGGAGACAGCCTATGGTCTTTTGAAACAGATCAGGGAGGTTTTACCTGGGTAGCACCTATTTTAGAAAACGGTATGCTATATGCTAGCACTAATGGTAACTCTCCAGGTGAAATAGCTATTGCTTTAAATGCAGAAACCGGGGAAGAAATTTGGCGACAGACTCAAGAGGTATACACATTTAACTCTGCTCTGGGTCCAGACTATTATTATGTAAATACAAGTGGCAGCCTGGCGGCATTAGATAAAGAAACTGGTAATATTGATTGGAGGGTAGAATGGGAGGGAAGTGACTTCAATAAGCCGATATACTTAGAAGGTTTTGTATATCATGTTCGTGACAAGGAAATGTTAGTAATAAATGATAATACTGGAAAGGTTGTACATAAGGAATCTGTCCCGGATGGCACCTACTTTTGGCATGTAGCCGCTTCAACGGATAAGATTTTTGCCCAAACCAGCCGTCAACTGATCGCCTACCAACCCTGGCACTTAAGAGAAGATTGAGGTGTATAAAAAAATAATTCCTATTTGAGAGAGGTTAATTTTACGGCTATGAAATATTTAAAATTCGTTTTCCTGATATTTTTTACTCAATCTTGTTTTACAACGAGTGATAAACCCAAGAATGAAGATCCTGTCCTTCCTCAATTATGGGAATATTCCTATGAACATGTTGATGCACCTAACCACCCTCCATTAGTAACGAATAATGGAATGGTTGTAATGAGTGGTGATGCTCATATTACAGCATTATCGGTTGAGAATGGAACTTTGATTTGGCAAAAAGAAGACTTTGGGGTGTATTTATTGGCGGGGGCTAAACTTTTAGAGAATGAGAATCAGCTTTTTACAAATCACTTTGATGAGTTAATTGCTTGGAACAAAAGTACTGGAGATCGTTTATGGACAGTACCGATAGATTCTCCTTTGACGGTTTTCAAGATTGGCACACATGCTATATTTAATAATGGCTATGCCATTGTCGGTTTGGGCAGTCAATTGTACACAGTTAATGTAAATGGAGGTGTTGAATACATAAAAAATCTGGGAATGCCGGTAGCACATGTTGGAAGCAATAGTCAGAAATTATTTGCAGGGCAAGCTAAAACAGTACACGGGGGGCTTAGCTTCGGCCGCATAACTTCTTTAGACGCTAATACCGGCGACAGCCTGTGGGCCTATAATACGGAGAATAGTGGATTTGTTTATGCTGCTCCTATCGTAGAAGATGGAGTAGTATATGCTGGGGCTGCCGGTAATTCTCCCCGGAATGTATTTGTGGCTTTGGATGCCAAAACAGGGGCGATCATTTGGGAATTTATTACCGATGACTCAGGCAAATGGACCCGGAATTTTACTATTGGCCCTAAGCATCTGTTTTTCGCAGGAGATGCGAGACTTTTTGCATTGGATAAAAGTACTGGCGAGTTAGCTTGGGAATATAGCTGGGAGGGTTCTGCCTTTGTACAACAGGAGTATCTGGAAGGCTATGTCTATCATTCCGACCATGGGAGTATTTTTGTTCTGGACGTCGAAACTGGGGACTTGGTACACGAGCAACAAGGACCGGAAGGCGGGGGTTACATCTGGCACCTGACTGTTTCTGAGAATAAACTATTAGTTCAAACCAGCTCCAAACTGGTAGCCTACCAGCCGTGGCACCTAAGGGAGGATTGATATGTATAAAATAATAGCTATTTCATTCTTCAGCTCAGTATTGCTGTTTTCAACCCCTGGTATTATTCAAGCACAGGATAATACTCCTACAGGTTACTATGCCTCTGTTCATGGAGCATATGATGTGATGGCAAATAATAACCTGGGATTAATTGCGGATGGATTTTTCACATTTCACCTGCAAGGAACGGTTCTGACAGGTATTGATGTAGGGAAATATAAGGGTAAGGATAATTATCACATCTCTATTTATAGGGGGTTTATGCACCCGTATTACAACATCAACGGTCCTGACAAAGAACCTGCAGATAAAGCAGTGGAAATTCAGAAGCTATATTCCCTCGGTTTAACATATCGAAAGCAGGCCACGCGCGTAAAGAAAACCAAACGAATAAAAGTAAATGTCGGCGGTCGTGTTACGGTGAAGGTTGACCGTTATTCGGGAATACAAGCCAGACAAAACGCTGATGATAGTTGGCAACGCCCAACTTATACATTTGATGACTTTAAGATGTTAACACCGGGGTTGGAAGTGGCTCCATATCTGGAAGTCGGAAAACAGACTCCAGGGGAAAAGGGGCTATTTCTGAATTGGGAGTATTTATATTTCCGAGTGGGATATCAACATGTGGCTTTGGGAGTTCAGAAGGTTTCTATTGTACTCAAGTTTTGAAAAAGGGTTTTTTAGATTTGAAAGATCAGGAGCAAGCCGATAGTCTGCTGATCAAAAAAAAGTACCTTCTAAGTATATGAGAAATCAGGAAAAGCAATATTAGCTTACCCTCACTTTTCTAAACCGGGGTTATACAGGGCAGGAAGAAGTTGGAAGTGAATACTAATTGCACTGACAGATAAAGAAGATATAGATCAAAAAAAAAGCCCTCACCGAAGTGAGGGCTTTAAAGAAATGTAAACTAATTTAACTATTAGTTGTTTCCTTGATAACCTGTGTTTTGAACCATGCTTGAGTTCGCATCCATCTCAACTTGTGGGATTGGGAATGCTGAACGGAAGTCAGGATAAACCAGTGTTTGAAATCCTCCCGGATCTTCATCAGGAGCAATGTCTTGTTCGTCTCTCATCTGGGTATGGAAGTAGTCTCCTTCTCCAAGTAGTTCAAGACGTCTTTCAAGAAGTACATCAGCTAATGAAGCTGTACCAACATAAGGTGATACCGGGTAACGGTTATCAGCTAATTGGTTCAAGGTAGTCGCAATTTCAAGACCTGTGGCGTTGTTGCGAGCCTGAGCTTCGGCTTTGTTCAGAATAACTTCTTCTATACGAAGCATACGGATGTTATCATCACCGTTGATTTCGTCAGGATATTTTCCAACTAAACGGTACTGGTTGTCTCCGCTTACATCTTCTACAGCTACTAAACCAAATCGGTAGTCATCTGTAGCATAGAGGTCATACGTCGCCTGATTCATCTCAACATCACCGTAGTTGGTGTTTTGATAGATTCGGGCAATACTGTTATTACCAGCATTATTCGTTGGTGTATAACCGAGCTCAAAAATACTATTTGATGACTCATCAGTAGCCCAGGCAGCTGCGAGTGCAGTTGAATCTGCTGGAATAGTAAATGGTCCGTTGTCAATTACATCATCTGCTGCTGCAATTGCACCTGGGTAATCACCAGTAGTTAATAATACTCGTGATTGCAGGGCTTTAATTGCCCAGTAAGTAGGTACAGTAACATCACCGGCAATAGATGGATCAATCAGATCTTCTGCGGTTTCGAGGTCACTGATTACAGCATCATAGACTTCTTGAACAGTTGCTCTTGCAGGAAGCAGGTTTCCTTCATTATAAGTAGTAATGATAGGAACACCGGCGGTACCGCCAGCGTGCTGCTGCCCGAAAGTACGTACAAGGTCAAAGTGTAACAGGGCACGTAAGAAGTAGGCCTGTCCTTTGATGTGATCTACTTCAGGAGATGACTCAAGCTCAGCATTGATTGCAATGTTTGCATTGGCAATGGCTTCATAAGGAGTATCCCAGAAGCTTAGAGCATAACCATTATTAGTTGTATAAACATGCTGGCTTGGAGCTCCAAATCGGTTAGAAGCGGAAGAACTCCACATGTTATCAGATCTCACTTCGTTAGCAACGATCCAGTCACGACCGTACAGGTCGGTTCCATTCATATCATCAAGTGCTCCGTAAACCATGGCTTGCAGGTCATCGGGAGTGTTGATTGCGTCGGCAGTTTCTTTTGCTTGATCTACAGAAGGTGTAAGAAAATCGTTACATCCTGTAAACAAAACTGCCACAAAAAGTATTGTTAATAATTTATTCAAAATATTCATTATGGTAGTTTTTAAAAGTTAGCTTTGATACCAAAAGTCAGGGACTTTAATGGCGCCGCGTTTAGATCTAAGAATCCATCAGCTCTAACTTCAGGATCAAATTCTAATAAATCGTCAAAGGTATGAGTCCATAGGTTTTGGCCTAAGAAATATACCGTAGCTGATTTAAGACCGATCTGCTGTAAAGCTCTTGAGGGGATGTTGTACCCAACATTAAGATTTCTCAGTCGGAGGTAATCTCCGTCATAGAGGAATCGTGAAGAGGTAGCAGCAGTAAGTCTTGCATTACCAGAAGTTGGGCGAGGGTTTAACGCCTCATCACCCGGTTGTTGCCATCGGTCGTACTGAGAGGCATACTGGTTGTACAAGAATGTGAAACGGCCGTCAGAAGAATTAATAAACGCCCATGTGTCATAAACTTTGTTTCCAAAGCTGTAATACAGATCAGCACTTACATAGAAGTTCTTAACATCTACGCGGGTATTAACCCCACCAAAAGTAGTTGGTTGTGCGTTGGCACCTTGAGAGAAGGCTTCAGCTGAATTGTAATCGTTGGTAGTAGCTGACTTGGTTCCGTCGGTGTACCATAGAGGATCACCATTAGCAGGATCTACACCGGCCCATCCACGCATGTACCATGAATCTACGGCAAACCCTTCAACAGCTCTGTATCTGGTGCTGGTAGTAATTTCGATGTCTTCGCCATTGGCATCAGCTGGCAACTTGGTAACTTCATTTTCAAGTAAAGTCAGGTTACCACCAATATTCCATGCAAAGTCTCTTGTTCTTACAACATCAACGTTAGCTTCAATCTCTAAACCTTGGTTGTATAATTCACCAATGTTCTGAGTTTGGCTGTTGTGACCCGTCGTACGTGAAAGAGGTACGTTAAATAGCAGGTCATAACTGTTCTTTCTGAAGTAGGTTACAGAACCTGATACTTTGTCAACTAATTCAAATTCCAGACCTAAGTCATAAGAATTGGCTTTCTCCCAAGACAACTTGTTATTACCAAGGTTGTCTGTTTGGATAGCTGGGCTACCGTAATAAGAACCTTCGTAGTTAACGGTTGCCTGGTAGTTATTAAGACCTACCGCTGAGTTACCAGTCAGTCCGTAAGAAGCTCTTACTTTCAGGAAGTCAATAAAGCCTAAATCCTGGATGAAGTCTTCCTCACTTAACACATAAGCAAGTCCAATAGAGTAGAAAGTACCCCATCGGTAGTCTTCACCAAATCGGGAGTTTCCTTCATAACGGATGCTACCATCTGCAAAGATCTTGTCTGACCAACCATAATTCACAAGACCTGTGAACGAGGCTACAGCCCAGTCGCTTGACTCAGAAAATGCAGCAACAGGGTTTGCTGTTGTAGCAAGGTTAATGAGTCCCGGTGCGGCAATACCTTCACCTGAACCACCAACTTCGTATCGGCTATTCTTCTGAATTTCAGAGAATAGCTTAAATACGAAAGAGTTATCTACGTTAGGCGTGAAATTGTAGGTAATGTTATTCTGGAATACATAGTTAAAGTTACGTAACCAGTAGTCATCAACACGACCGCTTTCATCGTCAGAATCACCGTAAAAGATGTTGTTGTAGTTTTTCTCTTCACTTACCAGGTAATCGATAGCAAACTTAGAACCGAACTTAAGGTTCTCAAGAATTTGAATATCAATCTGAGTGTTATTCAGAATTCTGGCTGTTCTGTTTCTGTCAATATCGTTCTCTTGAGTGTAAAGAGGATTGTAAATAGCGTTTGACAGATTATCGATATTGTAAGAACCATCAGGGCTTCTAACAGGATCGATAGGGAGCATGAAATACTTAGCCAGAACCGGGCTACCGAAGTAACCAGCACCTTCAAGAATACCATCTTGCTCAACAAAAGAACCGGTTGTACGGTTGTTAATTCTTACTCTTTCATCCAATCGGTGAGTAATGTCGAATTTACCGGTTGCACGGTTAATTTCTGTACCAACAGTGGTACCTTCCTGGTCAAAAATACTACCGGAAGCATAGAAGTTGGTTACGTCGTTACCACCACGTGCAGAAAGAGAATACTCTTGCTGAAGCGCGTTTTCGTTGGTTGCAGCTTTTTCCCAATTGCTATTGGTTTGGCCGTCCCAAGGAGAAGCAGCTCCATATGCTTGCTGGTAAATTTCATCCCATTGCTCAGCATTAAGTGGGTCTGGTCCATTTACAGCTTTGTTGTTGTAACCACGCTGGGCAGAAACAGAATAGGTTGTACTTCCTCTGCGGCCTTCTTTGGTGGTGATAACAATTACACCGTTAGTACCTCGGGCACCATAAGGAGCAGTAGAAGCAGCATCTTTCAATACTGTGATAGATTCGATGTCGGAGCTGTTAAGCGTAGACAGGAATCCAAGACTACTGGTAGCGCCGTTTGTACTGATGTTTCCGGAAATAACGGGCACACCATCAATTACAAATAGTGGGTCTGTTCCGGCGTTAATAGAACTGATTCCGCGAATTCGGATGTCTTGTACAGCACCTGGAGTACCAGAACTTGCTGTAATTTGAACACCGGCTGCTTTCCCTTGAAGCGCACCGTCAATAGAAGCAACAGGTACGTTTTCAAGTTGATCAGAACTTACGGAAGAAACAGTACCGGAGAAAGAGGCTCGGTCGATAGTACCAAAACCTGTTACCACAACCTCATCCAGACCCACGAGGTCTACACTTAGTTGAGCGTCCAGAGTTACCGTTCCGGATCCGACTTGTACTTCAGAAGTAAAAGATTCGTATCCAACGTAAGAAATGTTAATAGTATATGTGCCGGCAGGTACACTGCTGATAGTGTACATACCATCAATGTCTGTTTGGGCACCTTTTTGAATAGATTCAATATATACGGTTGCACCAATGAGGGCTTCACCAGTTTCAGCATCGGTGACTTCACCTGTAATTGTCCCGGTTTGCGCATACGCACAAACAGACAAAAACATGGCGAATGCCATGAATAGTAGCTTTTTAAACATAGTAGCTTTGATTTTAGTTATAGGATAGATACAAAGTGAAACGATCGATTACTCAATCTAAACACCTTAATATCAATTAAAACTCAATATCAAAAGATTGGGTATTAAAAACAAAACAGAAATTACTGAAATGTTAACTCTCTATAACCTTATTATTGGCTTAGATATAGAATAGAACCGTCTCGCCAGGCTTGTATTTGGCGGTACTGCAAATTGAACAAATCTGAAGACCTTTTGAGTATGAAGTTCTCAAATGGAAACTTGGTGTTACCATAGCGCTTGTCCTCAAAAAAGATGCGTGGGGTTCGATTGCCACTGTCGAATTCATAGAACCAGGTCATTTCACCAAATCCACTGTCTATATACAAAGGTGGGCCAAATAAGATATAGATCATTCCGGGATCTGTTTTCCAACCTTCCTTAAAATTTGAAAATTGAATATTTGCCTGTTCAACTCGCTCATAATAGAGTTGAAGAATTCTTCTGGTCTTCGGTACATTTTTTATATTGCTAAGCCAGTATTCATCTATGGCTGATTTTAAGGAGTCTTCAGAACCGATTTTCAGGAGTTCGTTGTACTCATTTTCTCTCATTATATATATAAGGGGTTCAGCTAATTCTTTTGGCGATTTTAACGAGGGGAAGTTTTTGCTCTTTATAGAGAAGTCACGAACCTCAAAAAAGGTTTCTCCGGAGGAAGTCTCTACTTTTACTTCGAATCGGTAGTTTCCTTTGCTTAAGTCGGTAAAACTGTTCTCTATAGTAACACTTCCCATAGCCTCAAGCTTGCGTGCATTAGATTGAACAACATTTCTGTCTGTAAAATCCAGACCTTTATATTCTATACTCGATCTTCTTAAGGAGCGCTCACTCATAGACCGGGCAGGTTTTGTATCTGCTTCGAAGCGAATTAGTTTAGACTCTATATCCAGTAACTCACTTGCTTTGCCATTGGTGACCTGGAAAGTGAATTTGAGTGAGTCAAAGCCGGTGTTGACATTATATCTGTTTACTGCAAGAAAATTTTCCTCAGGGGAAGGCTTTTCATAGAACCGTACATTGCTGATAGACACAGATCTTGCATTCGGGTCAGGCACGTACAGATCATTACCTTTGGTAGTTTGCTTTCCGGAATGCAGGTCAGTAATTCCAACTTTAACATTATATTCACCCGGAGGCAGGTCATATTGGAAACGTCGGTAAATTGTATTCTGCTCGTAATACTTGGTATCCGGATCTTTTCCTAATAAAATCTGATACGTTTTACTTATTTCAGCGTTATCATTTTCTCTAATTATATCAAGGCTAATAGAGATACGGCTTACCAGGGAGTCACGCTGGTTTTTGAATATCAGGCTGTTTTCAAATATTGAGATATATACAAGGGCTTGGGTTTGGCCCGTTTCAGTTACATTGGATGAAGTAGTGACGGTAATGTACGGCAGCCCCAATTCAGGAACAGTATTATTGCCTATGTCAGCTTTCCCGGAATAGCTTGATGAACATGAAACAAAGACAGCGCAACACATCAAACAACCCAAAATACTCTTAAGTTGGTATCGAAAGGAGTTATGTGGGCTGGTTGAATTCATAATATGAGGATATGGGGCTTCAAAAATTCAAGAATTACAAGTTAGTAGTCAAAATACTTCCATTCAGCCAGCGGTTTATTTGCTGATATTGTACCTGGTGATAAAAGCCATTGCGCTGAAGCAGGTAGTTAAAGAAAGGATAATACTTTGATTTCAGTTTAGACTGATTAAACAGAAAGGTTTTTTCCGGATCGTTTTGGTTGTAGGAATAAGACCAAACCATTTGATCTGAAAAGCTATCGCTGTACCAGGGCGGGCCAAATAAAATATAGATCATCCCCGGGTCTGTTTTCCAGCCTTCCTTAAAATTAGAAAATTGCTTGTTGGCCTCCTCCACGCGTTCGTAATACATGGTGATGACATTCCGGGCCATATTGGAGTTCTGGATATTGGAGAGCCAAAACCGATCGATGGCTTTTTTCATTTTTTCCGGATCTTCAATGCCCATCAGTTTTTCATACTCTTTTTCCTCCATTAAATAGGCAAGAGGTCGAGCCAGCTCTTTGGCTGTTCTTAAAGAAGGGTAGTTGGGGCTCTTGATGCTGAAATCTCTGGCTTTATAAAGTTCATTCTCTTCCCCTTTGTTGGAAGTAACCTCGAGCCGGTAATTTCCCCGGTCAAGATTTACAAATTCAAATTCGATTAAAACGCTGCCGGTCTGGTTAAGCGTACGTGTTGAGGTTTGAATGACCTCATAATCATCATACTCGATACCCCGGTATTGTATGCTGGACGGCGAATAGTTATTGAAGTGCATGGGCCGTGCAATGGTGGTATCCGATTTGAACTTAAGAAGCCGTGATTCTATATCCAGAGGATCATCGGGCTTATTATTGGTAACCTGAAATACGAATTTCAAAGAATCTATCTTTGAAGGAATATCATAGGTGGTTGCCTGGTTAAAGCTTTCCTGTGAGCTATCCGTATTTTTGCCCAAAATCCTGATTTCCGTGATGTGGGAAATATTATCAGAAGGATCTGGGAGCTCGGTTTTACTGGTTCGCAGGGTGCTCTTGCCGGACTTTTGATCCGTTACCATGGTTTGAATTTCGTATGTGCCGGGAGAAACGGTGAATGACTCTTCAAACCGAAACACTTCCTGGTTGTTAATGATGCTTTGGTCTGCTCTTCTTACCGTTTGAACAAATTCTCTTCTTTTAGGAGGTTCATTTTTATCAGAGGTACTTCTGATCAGGATTTCTACCAGGATGCTCGCTTCAAATACACTGTCTTTTTGGGAATAGACCAGGCTGCCATACACAACATTTCCGGAAACAATGATTTTGGGAGTGTTTGATTCAGTGATCTGGCCGGAAGTTGCCAGCCTTAGCTCCGGCAAACCGGGCTGATAATTATAGCCCGATCCCCGGTCAATATCATCAACATATTGATTTGAACAACCCTGAAAAACCAAAAGTATAAGTAAGCTAAGAACAAAGGAGGTAATTCTATAGAAGCGAATCATGTGGTATTTACTCAGTTATAATTTTGTTCTAATCGGTAGAGACAATCCTGTAAAGGTGGTTGAAAAGTAATTACAAGGCATCATTTATCATAACCAATATCAGCCTGAATATATTTCATTCACAGTATATTTTTCCTAAGAGACTACAGAACAATGAGCTAATCATACATCATAATTATTGTTAGCCACTAAGAACGTAAATTAAGGTTGAATCAAGGATGTCATTTGGTTATCATCGCTTACATTCTTTAACAGAAACATTACAATAGAGGTATAATATGTTGAAAAAGCTACTTTTCAGTACGATTATGTCCATGGTTTTTATGTCGGCAGCCTTTGCGCAATCGACAACCATAACCGGGACAGTAACTGATGCAGAAACTGGCGATCCTCTTCCACAGGTTGCAATATACATTGTGGATTTGGCTACTGGTGCTGCTACTAATATTGATGGCGAATATTCAATAAGTGGTGTTGAATACGGAACCTACACATTTCGTGTGAGTTCGGTAGGTTACATCACCATTGAACAGGAAATGACCGTCAATGCAAACAATAACACATTCGATTTTGAACTGGCACAAGATCTTCAGCTACTTGAAGACGTGGTAGTAACTGCTTTTGGTGTGAGCCGTGAGCAGAAATCTATCGGTTATTCCGTTCAGGACGTTGACGCTGAACAACTTGCACAAGTTGACCAAAATAGCGTTGTTGGCGCTCTTGGTGGTAAAGTTGCCGGTGTTCAGGTTGTAGGAAGCCCGACTATGGGTGGATCTGAGCGTATCCGAATCCGTGGTGTTAACGGACTATCTGATGGCCAGCCACTATTCGTAGTAGATGGAACACCCGTTGATAACAGCTCATTCTTAGTATCAGGTGGTGGGTCTGCCCGAGGTCGTGACCTTGGTAACCTTGCATCCGATATTGACCTGAGCAGTGTTCAGAACGTTTCGGTACTTAAAGGTGCTGCGGCATCTGCACTGTACGGAAACCGTGCTGCTAACGGTGTAATTCTTATTACTACCAAGAACGGACAAATGGGTGCTGACCAACCGGTACGCATCGACTTTTCTAACAGTACACATTTTGAAAACGTGTACATTCTGCCTGATTACCAAAACCAGTACGGTGGTGGATATACGCAGGACTTCTTGCAGTACACTGATCCAGCGGATGGCCAAACCTATAATGGGTTAAACTATGCAGCTGATGAGAGCTGGGGTCCAAGAATGGATGGTACTATGTATCGCCCATGGTGGTCTTGGTTTGATCATGACTTTGACGGAGACGGACAAAGCGAATATGGAACAGAAATTCCTATGGAAGCCAACCCGGATAATGTTCGTAACTTCTACGAAACCGGTGTTCGTATTTCGAACAAGCTTTCTATCTCCGGTGGTTCAAGTAATGCAGCGTATCGCGCAGGCGTGAACCATACCAATCAAACCGGCGTGTATCCGAACTCCGATCTTGATAAGACAGCCATTAACTTCAATGGGTCATTGAATCACAATAACAAGCTGACTTCAAGTATCGCATTCAACTATGTGAACACACAAGGTAAAGGCCGACCTGCAACCGGATATTCAGCTGCTCAGGGTAACCCTGCTCAGTCTATGAATCAGTGGTTCCAGCGACAGCTACGAATGGATTACCTGAAGCAGTACGAGCAGGATAACGGTACTAAGATGTCCTGGAATATTCGATCCAACACGAATACTCGTCCGCTTTACTGGGATAGCCCATATTTCTCTGTATATGAAAACGTACAGCAGGATGACCGGGATCGTGTATATGGAAACTACAATCTTTCCTATAACGTGAATGAGAACATTGAACTGCTTGGTAAATTACACCTTGATCAGTATTCATTCACTGTAGAAGATCGTATTGGCAGTGGAGGTCTTGAAGAAGACTGGTACTACATTGCTCAGCGTTCTCGCCGCGAAGTGAACTATGAGCTTGGTGCTCGTTTCAACCAAGACTTTGAAGACATCTCTGTTTCCGGTTATTTAGGAAGTAATATTCTTACACAGGACTACAGCTCTGTAATCCAGCAAACTGTTGGTGGTCTTTCCACTCCTAACTTCTTCAATATTGATGCTTCGGTTAACCGACCGGATGTAACAAGTTATAAAGAGCAGAAAGAAGTTCGCAGTTTATTTGGTACAGCTACCCTTGGTTTCAGAGACTTCATCTATGTTGAAGGTTCTCTGAGAAATGACTGGTCTTCTGCACTGCCTGAAGACAATAACTCATATCTGTATTACGGACTTTCAGGAAGTTTAATCTTCACTGAATTTGATCTGTTCAGCAATCAGGATATCCTGAGCTTTGGTAAGCTGAGAGCTTCTATTGCACAGGTAGGAAGTGATCTGGATCCTTACCGAATCCTGCAGACATTCAATAGTGCTACTCCATACGGAAGTCAGCCTACACAGTCTATCCCAAATGTGCTTTCTAACCCTGACTTGAAGCCGGCGATTTCTTCCGACTACGAGTTTGGTGTTGACTTGCGCTTCTTTAACGGGAGACTGCGCACAGACGTTAACTATTACAACTCTGTACGTGAAGATGAAATCATTCAGCTGGATGCACCCGGATCAAGTGGATATAACGCCACCTTGGTTAACGCCGGTGAATTTGAAACTACCGGTTGGGAAGTTGCTGTTGGAACCACTCCAATTGAGTCCAGAGATCTGTCTGTTGATATGACCGTTAACTGGTCAGCAAGTACATCCCGTGTAGTTAAACTTGCCGAAGGTATTGATACCCGACTGCTTGAAAGTGCATTCTTCGGTCTTCAGTTGTATGCTGAAGAAGGCAAAGAGTGGGGTAGAGCCATTACTTCCGGTGGATACGGTGGTACACTCCGTCATGAGAACGGTAAGCCAATCGTTAATGCTTCCGGAACTGCTTATGAGCTGGAAACCAACAAAGACTTAGGAAATATTCTTCCTGATTGGAATGGTGGTTTCGACCTTGATGTAAACTACAAGAACTTCTCATTAGGAGCTTTTGTACAATTCCAGAAAGGCGGAAAATTCTATTCTATCTCAAGAATGTTCGGTGCTTACTCCGGTCTGACCCAGGAAACTGTTGGAAACAACAATTTGGGTAACCCTGTACGTGATCCGGTTCTTGACGCTAATGGAAATGAAGTGGTTTCCGTACCTGTAGGAAGTGCAAACTCTGCTTCAGGTGGTATGCTTCTGGAAGGAGTTGACTCCAATGGTAATGAGGTTGCTTATCTTGTAGATGCGCCAACTTACTGGCTGAACAAGTTCTTCAACAAAGAAGAATGGCTGGAAGATGCAAGCTACATTAAGCTTAGAGAAGTATCTCTAACGTACAACATTCCTGTTAGTACCATTGAGCGACTGCCTCTGTCTCGTGCAAGCGTTTCGCTTGTAGCTATGAATCCATTATTAATCTATTCAAGCGTTACCGGTGTTGATCCGTCAGCTATCCAGAACAACGCAAATGGATTTGGATTCTGGGAAGGTGGAACCATACCGGGAACACGCTCCTTCGGATTTAATATCAACGTAGGATTTTAAATCATAGGAGATAGATTATTATGAACTTTTTAAATAAAAATTATATGAAAGCCGTAAAAAGCATAGTTCTTGTTACATTAGTGACCGTTCTATTTGCGAGCTGTGATGATTTTGGAAACATCAATACGGATCCAAATAACCCATCACAGGTAAGAACTGAGTTATTGCTTACGAATGCTCAGAAAAGCATGGATAGTAAGGTTGGCGCCGTAATGGGAACTCTTTGGGTGCAGTATATTGGGGAAACTCAGTACACTGACGACCAGGAGTACCGTAACGTAAATGCCAACTTTAACGGATGGTACACAGGTCCGCTACAGGATCTGCAGACCATTATTGATCTAAATTCTAACCCTGAAACAGCCGGCAACGTACTTTCCGGTGGTAGCAATGCCAACCAGATTGCTGTGGCTCGTATTCTGAAGGCCTATTTCTACATGATGATCACTGATCGTTGGGGAATGGTTCCTTACTCTGAAGCACTTCAGGGTAGAGAAAACCTTCAGCCTGCATACGATGCACAAGACGCTATCTACTCTGATCTTATTGCAGAGTTGAAAGCAGCGGCTGAGCAGATTGATCCAAATTCCGCAGCTGTTGTGGGAGATATCATCTTTGAAGGTGATATGGATCAGTGGGCAGCTTTTGCAAACAGTCTGCGTGCGCGTGCTGCACTGCGCCTGTCTGAAGCAAATGCTTCTTTAGGCTCAACAGAATTCGCAGATGCCGTTAGTGATGGCATTATTCAGGAAGATGTTATGTATCCGTATTTATCTAATGCGGATAACGAAAACCCATGGTACAGCCGGTTCCGAACACGAACTGACTATGCTATCCATAAAACGATAGCGGATACCATGAAGGCCCTGAATGACTACCGAATCCTGGTATATGCAAATCCTGCTCCGGATGAAGACAATGGAGACAGTGAAGTGACCTTCGATGAAATTGAAGGAATACCATTCTTGCAGAATGCTGGTAACCTTCCGAACTCGGCAATTTCATTCCCGGGTTCTGCTATTGGTGCCGGTGGCCCAGGAGTTGGGCAGCAAGACGCTCCACTTCCAATTATTACCGTAGCTGAAATGGAGTTTGCGCAAGCAGAAGCCGTTGAGCGTGGTTGGATTACCGGAGTAGCTGCCGATCATTACAATGCAGGTATCGAAGCTTCATGGAACCAGTGGGGCGTATTCGATCAAGCTAATTTTACCGCTTATCTTGCAAATCCTGAAGTTGCTTACAGTTCTACAACTTGGGAAGAGCAGATTGGTTACCAGAAATGGCTGGCATTGTTTCCAAACGGCTACGAAGCATGGTCTGAATGGAGACGTTTAGGTTATCCTGATTTAGAGCCAAACGAGTGGGGGGTATTGAATCAAATACCTGTACGTTTTACGTACCCAACTTCTGAGGCGACTAACAATACGGAGAACTACAACGCCGCTGTTGATGCTCAAGGTCCTGATGCACCAACTACCAATGTATGGTGGGATCAATAAGCCTTAGCTAATCAATTCATTCAATTGATATTTAAGAGCTGCTCTCTAACGAGGGCAGCTTTTTTTATGCCTTGCAATCTGACTTGAGTACTTACTGTTGTAAGCTATATTCATCTCGAATTCAGGGTATTAATAATTTAGAAAGGGATATCGTTGTTAAGTTGGGAACGGAGAGGTAATAGAGAAAGAGTCGTTTACTACAATCAGGTAATCACTCTGTAAAATCCCCCAAATGGGATTCATGAAAAAATCTTCACGACTCAATCTTGCCCAATTGTTTACTATTTGCACCGTCACCCTAACGAAATTTAGCCGTCGGAAAAGGCAGTTTAGGGTCCGAATACTTGAAATGGATGTACCCTTACATTCAGTTCTTGTCTTCTGCGATGTCGTTAACGACTCGCTTATTTACCTGAAAAGACCCCAGCATTCGCTGATATTATTTTTATAGCCACCAGAGTTCAGGCCTGTCTAAGTATTGTAGTGTATCAAATATTTGAATTGATAATACTACCTGACAACCAGAGTTGTTTTACTCTGTATTCTATTTGAAAATAGGTGTTGTCTCGTTGAAGTATGTAGTGGTCGAAAGGATAGAAATCGGATTTTGATTTGCTCCGTTTAAAATAAAACGTGTATTCCGGTAAGCTCGCATTATAGTTGTAAGACCACTGAATCTCATTTAAGCTTCGATTCTGATAAAGCGGCGGGCCCAATAAAATGTAAACCATACCCATATCTGTTTTCCAGCCTTCTTTAAAATTAGAGAAAAGCTTGTTAGCCTCTTCCACTCTCTGATAGTAAAGGGAAATTATATTTCTGGCTAGGGCTGAATTTTGAATATTACTTAGCCAGAAACGGTCGATCGCTGCTTTCAAAGAGTCGGAGTTTTCGATAGCCATAAGTTCTTCGTACTCCTTGTCCGGCATCAGGTAGATGAGTGGAGCAGCAAGTTCTTCTGCAGATTTAACGGATGGGTAGTTGTTACTTTTAATGGAAAAGTCCCGGGCTTTGTACAGGGTTTCCTTATCGTTTAGGTTTGGACTCACCTCAAACCGATAATTGCCCCTTGGAAGATTCTCAAAAGCAAACTCGATGGTCACATTACCGGGCTGGCTAAGCTGTCGTTGAGTGCTTTGTATAACTTCAAAGTCACGGTAGTCAATGCCTTTATATTTAATGCTTGAAGAAGATCTGTTCACAAAGCTCATGGGGGAGGAATAGGAACTGTCTGAGCGGAATTTAATTAACCGGGCCTGCAGGGTAACCGGGTCGGAGGTAGAATTGAATAACTGAAATTCAAATTTAAGGCTGTCGGCGGCAAGGCTTACATCGTAAGTTGTAACCGGGAAAAAGTTATTATTGAGCTCTTCCGCTTTAGCAAAAATCCGGATATTGGTAATATTCGTTACTTCTTCTTCTAAATCCGGCAGGTTTACTTCACCACTTCTTATGGTAGTTTTACCGGTAGCCTCATCAGTAGCTGCTACGGTCACGGAATATTTGCCCGGGGATATATTAAACTCTTTGTTAAACAGGTAAATGTCGTCTTCAAAGCCGCTGGTGGCTAAAGTACGGTCCAATTTAATAGGGTAGTTAAAAGACTCAGCCTTATTTTGGTCTGTGTTTCTGATCTCAATTTCAATGCTCACTTTAGCCTGTAAGTTGTCTTCGTCTTTTTTGAATACCAGGCTGTTTTTGGGGATACTTCCTGAAACCAATAATTTAAGTTGTTGACTGGAACTGATTACTCCGGCTATTTCAGTTCTCAATTCAGGATGACCGGGTTGGTATGCATAATCAGACCCTCGTTTAACATCTTCTATATAAGAACTGTTACAACCTGAAATCAGTAGTAGTAAACCTATGAGGGAAAGGGAGTAAAAAAAATCTCTGGGTAGTAATTTCATGGTGAGGCCTCTTTTTTAAAAAACAATTCACAATGATTGTAACATTTAACCTATCTTAACTATGTTAAAACACTTGCTCACTTTAAATAAACACTCTATATGATATCTGCAAGGCGCCGAACAAAAATTGTATGTACTATTGGCCCCAGCTGTAACACTCTTAACAAGATAGAAGAACTTTTATTACACGGTATGAACGTCGCCCGGGTGAATTTTTCACACGGCACCCATGAAGATCATGCCAAAGTGATTAAACATATCCGGAAAACAGCTAAGAAATATGAATATAGCGTTCCGGTTTTAATGGATTTGCAAGGCCCTAAAATCAGAGTGGGCCAAATGAAAAACGGTGGGGTTGAATTGGAAACTGGCTCCATCGTGAAAATTACCGGGGAAGATGTAACCGGAGACAGTTCCGTAATCCCCATCGACTATAAAAACCTGCTGCATGAAGCCGAAGTCGGTAATTCCATTCTTCTTGATGACGGCCTGCTTGAATTTAAGGTGATCGAGAAAAAGCCGGATTCCCTGCAGGCAAAGGTGGTAATTGGTGGCGAGCTGAAATCACGAAAAGGTGTTAACCTTCCCAATGTGAGGATTTCAATTCCATCCTTAACCGAAAAAGACCTAAAGGATCTGGAATTCGGGATTAAGCAGGATGTGGACCTGATCGCCCTGTCGTTTGTTAGATCAGCGAAAGACGTTCGGGATATAATTTCCCGAGTGAGAGCAGCGGGAAGTCAGGCAGCCATTATTGCAAAAATTGAAAAACCGGAAGCTCTGGATGTAATCGATGAGATTATTGAAGAAGCAGATGGCATTATGGTAGCCCGCGGCGATTTGGGAATTGAGATACCCACAGAACAGGTTCCCATCGTTCAGAAAATGATTATCGAGAAATGCCGGATGGCCGGTAAGCCGGTAATTACGGCTACACAAATGCTGGATTCAATGATCAATAATCCACGCCCAACTCGTGCTGAGAGTTCAGATGTTGCCAATGCGGTACTGGATGGAACCGACGCCGTAATGCTTTCCGGAGAAACAGCGGCCGGTAAATACCCGATGGAAGCTGTGAATGTGATGGATCGGATTTGCCGCTCGGTGGAAGAGAAGCGCCCGCAAATTTACAACAGCCTAGGCTATCGAAAACCGGAATGGAAAGAAAAACAGGTAATAGAATCATTAGCCTATTCCTGCGTTACCATTGCTGATAATGTAGAGGCAAAAGCCATAAGCACGATCACCCATTCTGGAAACACGGCCCGGCGAATCGCTAAATTTCGTCCCAAAGTACCCATTGTTGCTTTTACCGAAAGCCAAAAAGTGCGCCGCCAGTTAAATCTTGTGTGGGGCGTATATTCGGTACGACTGGATGAACTTTTTGACACTGACAGAAGCGTTCGGATGATGGAGGATTACCTTCACGAAAACGGCATGGTTAAAAATGGTGACCGTGTGATTGTAGCTACGGGCATGCCTATCGCCAAACGTGGCCGCACAAACATGATCAAAGTAAGTACGATTGAATAAAGCAGTGCGTTAAAGCAACAACATGATGATGCGCAGACTCCTTTTTATTTCTTTTGTTTTGATTCTATTGACAGGGTGTAAAACCTCGTTCCAATCAAAATGGAAGAATTTCAACGCTTATTATAACACCTATTACAATGCCCAGAAGAGTTACCAGTCGGGGCTTCAAAAAAACCTGGATCAGCAGCGCGAGTATAATCCGCTTCAGCCCATCCGGATTCACCCCAAACCGGTAAATGCAGGAGCTTCGGATTTTGATAAAGCCATTCAGAAAGGAGCCGATGTACTTCGACGCTACGAAGAAACGAAATGGGTGGACGATGCCATCGGCTTAATCGGTAAGTCGTATTATTTCAGGCAGGAATATTTCTCGGCAGATCAGAAGTTTAAAGAGTTGTTCGTGACTACCGAGAACCCTGATATGCAGCAAAAATCTATTTTATGGCAGGGAAGAGTATTGCTGGATATGGAGCTGTACAATGAAGGGATCGCCTTTCTATCTGAACAGCTGACACTTCTTGAGGGGGAATGGAATGAAGGCTACCGTGCGGAAGCAAAGGCTTTGCTTGCCCAACATCACGTTAAGATGGAAAATTGGCAGGTGGCGGCAAACGTACTTTCGGAAGCTCTTCCAAACCTTGAAAAGAAAGAATACCGGGAGAAAGGATACTTTTTACTTGGGCAGGTTTACGAACGCTTAGGTAATCCCGAAGCTGCTTTTGATGCGTATAACAAAGTTCAGAATCATTATGTGGAATACCGGATCCAGTATTTGTCTCAGCGCAAAAAAGCGGAAGTGGCCCGCGCACTTGGTCGCAATGAAGTAGCCTTTCAGATTTTTGACGACATGGTTCGGGATGATAAGAATCTTGAATACAAGGCTGAGCTCGATTTCGAACTGGCCAGAACAGAGCACGAACGCAATAATTACAAACGTGCGGAAAAGCTGTACAACAACGTGCTTCATAATAACCTTCGTCAGCCGACCCCGGATATTGCTGCCCGGGCTTATTATGGCCTGGCCGAGATTTACCGTTTTTCCTATGATAATTTTGAAGAAGCCGCTGCATACTATGATTCTGCAGCTCAGAAGAATGTAGCCGCCGAAAAACTTCCAGAAGACTTTCAGGCAAAAGAGCTGGCAGAATCTTTTGGTAACTATGCCCGGTTCAAATCTGAAATAGCTCTGCAGGATAGCCTTCTTCGTCTGGGACGCCTTTCTCCGGAAGCCTTCGACTCTGTGTTAGTGGAACTGCGGAAGAAGAAAATAGCCGAGTTGGAACGGCTGAAAGAGCAGCAGGAACAACAGCAAAACCAACTGGTGACGGTAAACAGAAATGAGGATGAATCGGACGCTACCAATAACATGAGTAATGGATTTCTGAATTCTAATAACCCGGTTGTTCAGGAAAATGTACGTCAGCAATTTTATGCTATTTGGGGCGACCGGCCTTTAGCTGATAACTGGCGGGTTGAAAGCATGATTGATTATTCAGCCATCTCGAATGAGGCCGATGGTGCAGTGGCAGGCTCCGGTGCGGCATCAAACCAACAGCAGGTTAATGTAAAGATTGATTTGAGTGCGATTCCTTTTACACCACAGGAGCAGGATTCGGTACAGGAACTTATTGCATCCTATCAGTATCAATTGGGAAACTTGTTTTTTCTGTCGTTAAACTCACCTGACAGTGCCACCTATTATTTCCAGAAGGCCATTGAGAATCCTTCTAAAGTGAACATCAATACGGTTTCTCTGTACTCACTCTCCGAGCTTTATTCTATTCAGGAAAACGAAGACGAGGCTCGTTATTATGCCCGCCGACTTATCGAAGAATATCCTGAAACGGAATATGCCCGCCGGGTATCTGAGAAATTTGGAATCCCGTTAACACTCGGGGAAAAGGAAAACACAAAAAGTCCTTTCGAAGTGTATAACGAAATCAACTCGGAAGACTCGCTATCACACCTTGAAAAGGCGAGCCGGTTAAAACAGTTATCGCTCAATAATTCAACACACCGGATTGCCCCCAAGGCACTTTATGAGGCTATTCAGTCTTATATGATGGCCGGAAAAGATAATCCGGACTACCGTTCAAAAATTTCTGATTGGGTTGAACGGAATGATGTATGGGAGCAAAAAAGAGCCGCCTTTCAAATGGAGAAGGATTCAGCTGAGGCCACGCTAAACGACACCACCATCACCGAAGACATGCGTCAGGATTTGCAGTCTTTGGTAGACTCAAGCTTAACCAAACCCGTGTTTACCGAATCTTTTCCTTATGAAGGAGCGATGTGGGACAGCGCCCGTACAGCAGCCGACACCTTTTTAGAAATATTTACAGATTCTGACTATGTGGGAAAGGTGAACAGAATAAAGGAAGAACTTGCCGTGCCGGTTGTTAAAGAAGAGATACAACCGGCAGAGCAACCTGAAATTATAGCTGAAGAGGAGACATCACCGGCCGAAGGTTATACGAGTTGTGAAAGTATCGGGGCAGAGCTAACGGTAAGGGGTGGGATGCAGTCGTTCCTGAGTAATCTAACCATCCCGAAAGACATCGAGGTTAATGAGTTAACCTACTTATTTCGGGTGAATAGGCGTGGTGTTGTGGATGAGTTTACACTGGAGACCGAAAATGCGCCCGCTGAGCTCGTTTCAGCCTTTGAGCAGGGGATTGAGTCAGGATTAAGTTTTGAGCCGGTTATGAGCGAAGGACAGGCTGTTTCGGTAGAGTGTAAGGTTACATTCCCGGTCAATAATTGATCAGCAGTATTTAAAGCTGTCTTTTAATCCTTTTAACCAATCCCGGGCCTTCATAAACCAGTCCGGTATAAATCTGAATCAGGGAAGCTCCGGCTTCTATTTTCTCGATGGCTGCACGCGGGCTGTCAATTCCACCAACGCCAATAATCGGCTTCTCATTTTGGGTGATCTCAGCCAGCCACTGTACAACTTGTGTACTTCTTTGCTGAATCGCCCTTCCGCTTAATCCGCCATTGCCGATTCTATTCAACACATCTTCACCGGTTGCTAATTGATCCCTAACGGAAGAAGTATTGGTAGCCACATAACCGGCCACTCCAAAATCCTCACAAATCCCGACCAGATTTTCCAGGCTTTCTCTTTCGATATCTACCGTAAACTTGACTAAAGATGGCTTTTGCCCTTCTTTTCCGGGCTCAAGGGTAGCGAGTAAATCTCTGAGCGCTTCCGGGTCTTCAAAAGTTTTTCCCTCCCCGGTATTGGGGCACGAGATGTTGATGGTTATGTAATCGGCAACCGGTTGTGCCTTTTCGTAGCTGTATAAATAATCCTGCAGGGCAGCATCACCATGAATGGAAGCATCGTTTGTTTTGGCAATATTCACGCCCAGGGGAATATCCAAATTCAGTGAAGAAAGTCGTTTGGTGATAGCATCAGCTCCTTCGTTATTCAATCCCATCCGGTTGATTAAGGAGTGATCTTTGGGAAGCCTGAAGGCGCGCGGTCTTGGATTTCCGTCAGATGGTTGGGCGGTGATGCTGCCTACTTCCACAAAGCCGAAACCAAGAGCTTGCATTGCCCTGGGAGTTGTCCCGTTTTTATCAAAACCGGCTGCCAGGCCAATCGGGTTGGGAAACGTGAGGCCAAACAATTCCTGTTCTAACTCCGTGCGGGTTTCGTTATACAGGCTTGCTGCCAGTGTTTGCAGCAGTGGCGAGTTATTGGTTTTGGATGCAATAGAGAGGGCCCAGTCGTGAGCTTTTTCCGCATCTGTTTTAAATAAAAGGGGTTTGAGAAGCTTTTTGTAAATCATCGCGACAATGATACGAAAAAACGTTCAAAAAGAGTGAAAGAAGCCTTATAATCGGTCGCCTATTTTATATGAAAAAAGCAGAACTATACATATCGGCTTTAGTGCGCAGATCACGAGATGCGGGGGATGTCATTCTGCTTGAATCTCAAATGCCCGGTCACCCGGCAAGCACGAAAAGCTATCTGGCGATGCAGCCTTCGGCATGGATTAAAGCCCGTGGTAGCGAGATCGAGGTATGGGACGGGGAGTCGGTACAAGCGTTTAAAGGCGATCCCTGGGATTATCTGAGCCGGTTCAAAAAAGAGCATAACGAATGGTTGTTTGGCTATCTGGGATATGATCTAAAAAACAATGTTGAGAACCTGCAGTCCGATAATAAAGAGCTGATAAACGCACCTGATTTATACTTCATGGTTCCCGGGACCTTAATTGAGATTGATGCAGCCGGCAAGGTAAAATTTGTGAAGGGCGAGCTGAATGAGGCATTGCGAAAAGGCTTAGAGCCCGGAGAAATATCCATCACCCCAAAAAGACAGATTTCAGAATCTGAATATATCAGGAAGGTAGAGCAGGCAAAGAAAGACATTTATGAAGGCAGGTATTATGAAATAAACTTGTCTCACCCCCTGGAATTTGAAATAAAAGGCGATAGCTGGGATTTGTATGAAGCCATGAAAGCAGCAGGCCCGGTTCCTTTTGGTGGCTATGCAAATATCGTAGGCCTTTCAATTTGTTGTTCATCTCCTGAGCGATTCTTAGCCAGGACAGCTAATCGTGTTTGGTCACAACCTATAAAAGGAACTGCATCACGGAAAGCCGGAGACAAGGCACTGCTTGATGTCGAAAAACTTCGCCAATCAGAGAAAGAGAGGGCGGAAAACCTGATGATTGTTGACCTGGTGAGAAATGATCTCAGTCGGGTGGCGGAAACCCAAAGCGTGAAGGTATCAAATTTGTTTGAAATCCAGAGCTTTGAGACGGTGCATCAAATGGTTTCAACGGTTGAGTGTACCGTGCCCGTTCACACCGATAGCATCGAGATTATAAAAAGTTGCTTTCCTATGGGATCCATGACGGGAGCGCCAAAGATTGCTTCCATGAAGGCCATCGAGAAGTACGAAGATTACAAACGCGGAATCTATTCCGGGGCCATGGGTTATATAAGGCCAAACGGGGATTTTGATTTTAATGTGGTCATCAGAACGGCTATTTCGGAGGGTGATAAGCTGGTTTATCCGGTGGGAGGGGCAATCACCAGCGACTCGGACCCAAAGGCGGAGTGGGAGGAGACGCTGATAAAAGCCCGGGCGATTACAAATATTTTCGAGAATTTCGAAGAAGCTGAATGAAGACTCTTTAATGTGGGTTATGAAAACAGGAAGTAAAAATCATAGCACATCGAAGGATCAGAATGAAGGCGAGTACATTAGGTGAACTAAAGGAAAGTGGTTGGGAATCAATATCAGTTAAGGAAGAGATACGCAAGAATTTAATACAGAAGATGAGGTCCGGTGAAGAGCTTTTCCCCGGAATACTCGGATACGATAAAACAGTAATTCCACAAGTTCAGCACGCACTTCTTTCCCGGCACGATATGATTCTTCTTGGGTTGCGGGGGCAGGCAAAAACCCGAATGTTAAGGCTGCTGGTTAATTTCCTGGATGAGTATATTCCCATTGTTAAAGGCTCGGAAATCAATGACGATCCGCTTAACCCACTGTCGAAATACGCCAAAGAATTAGTTGAGGAAAAGGGTGATGATACGCCCATTGACTGGCTTCACCGCTCTTACCGTTATGGTGAGAAACTGGCCACCCCGGATACAACCGTTGCAGATTTAATTGGCGATATTGACCCGATTAAAGCAGCTACTAAGAAATTGACGCTTGCTGATCAAAATGTGATCAATTTTGGGCTGATTCCCCGAACCAACCGTGGGATTTTTGTAATCAATGAGCTGCCCGATCTTCAACCCAGAATACAGGTGGCGTTGTTGAACATCATGCAGGAGCGGGATATTCAGATTCGGGGGTTCAATGTCAGAATACCTTTAGATGTGTCGATGGCATTTTCTGCAAATCCTGAGGATTACACGAACCGTGGAAATATAATTACTCCACTCAAAGACCGAATCGACTCTCAGATTATTACTCACTATCCTAAAGAGCTGGGCGTGGGAATAGATATTACCCGACAGGAAGCCTGGCAGGAACGGGAAAGTGGAATCAAAATTCACATTCCCGATTTATATCGTGAAGTAATTGAAAAAGCCGCTTTTGAAGCACGCGAATCCGAGTATGTTGATCAAAAAAGTGGGGTTTCTACCCGGATGACCATCACCGCTCTGGAACAGGTTGTATCCTCCGCAGAACGCCGGGCCATTCTAAATAATGAGAAAGAGACAACGGTTCGAATCGCCGATTTATATCATATGGTTCCCGCTCTCACCGGCAAAATTGAACTGGTGTATGAAGGTGAGCAGGAAGGAGCTATCAGCGTTGCAAAACATATTCTGGGCAAAGCAGTAAGTAAGATGTTTAAGACACACTTTCCCGATCCACAGGCTAAAGCCGAAGACAAGAAATCGACCTACAAAGAAATTATGGATTGGTTTGCTGACGGCAATGAAATCAGTATATCGGACACCATTTCAAACAAAGAATATGAGAAGTCGCTGAACAGAGTGGAAGGGCTGAAGGAGTTGGTTCAATCTCAGGTTCGCGAAGCCGATTCATCCGAATTATTAATCTGGATGGACTTTGTGCTGGAAGCGCTGTATCAGAATTCGATGCTCAGCAAGCAAGATCTGGACGACCAAACATTGTACACCGATATGTTAGGTTCTATGTTCTCCTCGCTGGGAGATATAGACGAAGAAGGCTACGATGAATTTGAGTGATAATTAGATTGAATTCAGTTTTTGTTAGCCTTATATTTAGGGCCTTTGCAAATTTCAAGCAAGTATAAGACCATGAAAAAAGGAATTCATCCAGATTACAAAGAAATTACGGTAGTGATGAGCGATGGTACCGAGGTACAAACCCGCAGCACTATGGATACCAAAGACGGAGTGTATCGCAGCGAGGTTGACTCTAAAAACCATCCATTCTACACCAAGAGTAACACTTTTACGTCTACAGCCGGACGTGTTGACCGCTTTAAGCGTCGATACGGTAAAGGCGACGACAAGTAATTTTAGCAATCGTTTTTTAAGAAGGATGTATCTGCAAAGGTGCATCCTTTTTTTATGTAGCCTATGGAAATTCAAAAATTTGAAGTCGGCCCTTTTCTCGAAAACACCTATCTGCTCACCAAAAACGGGCAGCATCTGATTATTGATCCCGGTTTCTCAAACGAGACCGAGTATCAAAAGATGAAGGAACAAATGACCGGTGAGCTGAAGGCGGTTTTGCTTACCCATGCCCATGTTGATCATGTGTTGGGAATAAGCCGATTGAGAAATGACTTTGATGCACGGGTTTATCTGTGCTCAGAAGATCGGTTTCTGTGGGAAAATTTTGGAAGTCAGGCCCAGATGTTTGGGATCAATGAAACCGGCTTTGGTTTTGAGCCGGAGGCTCTGCCGACGGAGGGCTCATTCTCTATAGGCGATTTTGAATTTGACTGTTTATACACACCCGGACATTCCCCCGATCACATCTCTCTCTATTTTCGGGAACAGGAGTTGGTTATAGCCGGTGATGCTCTGTTTAAAGAAAGCATCGGCCGAACGGATTTATATAAAGGTAACTTTGAGTTGCTGTCAAAAAGTATCGAAGAGAAGCTATACACTTTACCTGAAAATACTACCGTTTACCCTGGGCACGGTCCTGAGACTACAATCGCTCACGAGAAACAGCATAATCCCTTTGTTAAATAGGAAGTAGGGTTCAATCAGTCGGCTGATTCCTGCTTATTCTTGAGCTTATCAATCTGCTTTTGATAATGCTCTGCCTTGTCCTGATCCTTATCGATGAGCCGTTCGTACATTTTAATAGCCTCTGATTTCCGGCCTTGCTTTGAATGAATTTTGGCCAGCGTTTCGGTAACCACATCATCGATTTCTTCGGACTCCTTACTCAGGTCGGAATCATCAAAATCCTCATCATCGGTAGGAATTTGAATACGTTTTGATTCCACCGCTTCCAGCATTCCGATGAGCCTGTCCAAATCCAATATAGGTGAAGTACGTGAACCCTGTTGTAATTTAAGCTTAGAAGAGGTGTAAGAAGTAGTAGGGATAGCGGCTTCGAATTTTTCGGGGTGGACCAGGAAATAATGTAAATGTTCCATTAACGGACTGCCGGGTGCATAGGTTTTTGCTTTCAACGCCTCTTTAATAGCATCCTTTTTGTTGTCCTGCAGATGGTAGAACCATGATAGTAGAAAATGGCCAACCGCATCGGGACCTCTTTTCTTTAGGTGCTTCCTGAGTTTCCGGGTAATCTCCTCCGGATTATCCCCGAACTTCTCTACATAAGAAGACAATGACTTTGGTATGTTGAATGGCAGTTGTTGCATGGGCTGTATTAAGACTGAACAATAATAAAGTGAAGTAGGGTTACAATCAAAGCTAATTACCAGTTACTCACGGCATCATTAAACATGTTATTTGCTGCTTGTTCGAGAGCACTGTTTGCGGCTTCGTTTTCCCCGTTAATGGGGTCATCAGTAGGATCGTATGTGAACTTCCCGGAAAAGGTGTTGGTCCATTCCGCTTCTTCTTTGGAGGCATATTTAAAGGTTGCCCGAACGGTAATTGTAACCTCGTTTTGGTCAGACTGTTCATCACCTCCAATACTGAAAGGGCGGTTGGTGTAGCCGGTTATCACCCCGTCCAACACGGCATCGGCATCACTTTCATTATTTGCCAGCTGAAGTTTGCTTTGATTTACGAACCTGTTTATGAGTGCTTCATTCAGTCGGTTGCTTAAATCCCCAAGTCCGCTGTTTGATTGATCCGGAAAGAAAGGAATGAAAATCGTATTAACGCCCTGAGGAATAGAGGCTCCGGTAAAGCTGTAACGAAGGCAGCTGCTAAAGCTCAGGCAGAAGATAGCCGTTACTAAAAGTAGTATTCTATTCCAGGCCATACTGATCCAATTTGCGGTATAAGGTTCGTTCACTTACACCCAGCGTTTCGGATGCTTTTCGGCGGTTTCCATCAAACCGTTTCAGGGCCTGATGAATGAGAAATTTCTCTGCTTCCTCTATAGAGGGGATTTCATTGTTCTGGAGGAAATCAACAAGCTCCGATTCTTCCTCTTCATCTAATTCAGGCTGCTCGGGCATAGATTGCATTCCCAATGTAGCGTGGTCACCAAGATCAACATTCACACCGGATACTTCCGCTTTATCCATCTCGTCGCGCACGGAAGCCGGTAAAGCCTTCAGGCCTTTGTTTGAAAAGGTGGAGTAAAGGAAATTGGCAAACATCTTTTTAACGTCGGCAATATCGTTTCTCAACTCAACCAATGCCCGGTAAACCAGCTCGCGGTCTTTATGGTCAAAGTCACTGCCGGGACCTTTGCTTTCTGCCTGATAAGCATCGTCGGCTACCATGGGCAGGTTATCGGTTCTGCCTTGTCTTTGCCGGCCTTTAAGATATTTTTGAAGCTTATCTGTATCTATAAACTGGGACTTTTCGAGTACAACCAGCTGTTCGGCTACATTCCTCAGCTCCCTGATGTTTCCCGGCCAGCGATAGGAAATAAGCAGCTCCCGGGCGTCATCAGAAAAACCTTTAAACACGGAATCATATCGGGCCGAATACTCCTCTACAAACTTCCGGAAGATAGGGATGATATCCTCTTGCCGGTCGCGCAGAGGGGGGAGTTTTATCTGAACGGTATCGAGGCGGTAGTACAGGTCTTCCCGAAAAGAACCGTCCTGCACCATCTGCCACAGATTTTGGTTGGTTGCAGCAATAACACGCACGTCGGTAGTTTGCACTTTACTGGACCCTACCCGGAAAAACTCGCCGTTTTCAAGTACACGAAGTAGTTTTACCTGTACATTCTTTGGAGTATCGCCAATTTCATCCAGAAAGATGGTGCCGCCGTTAGCCTTCTCAAAGTATCCTTCGCGGGAAGTTTCGGCACCGGTAAAAGCTCCCTTTTCATGGCCAAATAATTCACTTTCAATAATTCCCTCGGGGATGGCCCCGCAGTTTACTATAACCAGGTTGTTACGGCTTCGGTCGCTCATGGCATGGATGGCCCGGGCGGTAACATCTTTACCGACCCCGCTTTCGCCCTGTAAAGTTACGGTGATATCAGTTTTAGCGACCTGCATAATCTTGTCGATAACCTGCCGCATGGCTTCTGATTTACCAAGCAAACCAAACTGTTCTTGAAAAACTTCTCGATCCATAAAGAAAATAGAATTAAAGTATCAGCTCAGTGTCAGGCAAGCTGCATAGATAGTACTGATACCTTTAGAATTACATACTGTCAGAATGACGTAAGTTAACGATTCCTGCCTTAGTAAGTAAATGAAATGTGAAGGGAAATTAGCGCTCTTCTATTTCTTAATAAGCTCCACAGCATGCTCTACAGGTAGCGACCTTGTTTCCTTAAAGCTGGATAAAACAAGGTTTGAGCGGGTTTTGCTGACACCTTCCCAGGCCTGAATTCTGGAAAGCAGGCTCTCAAAAGAACCGGTATTCTTTGTTCTTACTTTCAGGAAGTGTGAACCGTCTCCGGTAATAGAATGGCACTCTAAAATTTCTCTTTCTTCAGCAGCTCTCTCTACAAAGGATTGATAGTTTTCCGAACCGTCAACCTGCACAAAGATGAAGGCTGTAATATCGAAGTGAAATTTCTTGCTGTTAAGGATGGCTTTATATCCTTCGATAAGTCCGCGTTCTTCCAGTTTTTTCATTCGTTCGGAAACCGAAGGAACCGACAAGTTTACCAATTCAGCAATGGTGTTTCGCTGTGCCCGGCCATGCTCCTGAAGATGGTTTAAAATAGCCAGATCGGTATCGTCTAATAAATGACTCATATTTTATCTTAAACTCCCTAAAAATTCTTTGATTGTTGGATGATAACCTTAATTATTTAGGTAATCAATAAGAAAAGCGCTTCCAGCGGAACTGTTTACTGGGAATTATTAAGCTCAAAAAAGGTGTAACAAAAAGTCGAATACCTCTTATCTTTGATGCTTAAATCAAAAGAAATTTACCGTACCTAAACATGCTCGACATCAACTTCATCAAAGAAAACCGCGAATTGGTAGAAAAGGCGATTATCAATAAGGGGGAGAAGGATACTTCTGTAGTAGAAAAAGTTCTGTCCGTGGATGAAGACTGGAGGTCTAAAGTACATGAGGGAGATTTGCTTCGAAGCGAAAGCAACACCAAGGCCAAGGAAATCGGAAAGCTGATGGGGCAGGGAAAGAAGGAAGAAGCCCAGGAGATCATCAAGAAAACCTCTCAGATGAAGGAGCGGATCAAGGAAATTGAAGAAGAGGTTAAAGAGCTTCGTGAAAAAAGGGATGACATGCTGCTCCGCATCCCGAATATTCCTCACCCGAGCGTTCCGGTTGGTGCCACGGAAGATGATAACGAGACGTTCAAAACCTGGGGCCAGCCCAACGAGAATGATTGGCGAAAACCGCATTGGGAGTTGACTGAACGGCACGGCTGGGTTGATTTTGAGCGAGGTGTGAAAGTAACGGGTGCCGGTTTCCCTTTTTATGTAGGTGGGGTTGCTCAACTACAAAGAGCATTGATAAATTATTTCATCAATGAAGCAGGAAAGGCAGGATATACCGAGCTTCAGGCTCCTTATTTTGTGAATGAAGACTCAGCGAGAGGAACAGGACAGATTCCCGATAAGGAAGACATGATGTATGTGATTCCGCGGGATGAGTTTTTTACGATTCCAACGGCTGAAGTGCCGGTTACAAACTTCCATCGTGATGAGATTATTGAGCTAAAAGAGCTGCCGCTGAAATATGTCTGCCATACTCCCTGTTGGAGACGGGAAGCCGGTTCATACGGAAAAGACGTTCGTGGATTGAACAGGCTGCATCAGTTTGATAAAGTGGAACTGGTGAAAATTGTAAATCCGGAAGATTCTTATGATGAACTGGAAAGCTTGCGGGAACACGCTGAAAAACTGCTCGAAGCACTGGAACTTCCATACCGCACTTTGTTAATGTGCACCGGCGATATGGGCTTCACACAGAGTAAAAAGTATGATATTGAGGTATGGAGTCTGGGCCAACAGCGCTGGCTGGAAGTGAGCTCATGCTCCAATTTTGAAAGTTTCCAGGCACGCCGGATGCAACTCCGCTACCGAAAAGATGAAAAGGAAATTGAGACGCTGCACACGCTGAACGGATCGGGGCTGGCATTACCGCGTGTTGTTTCAGCAATTTTGGAGGCTTACCAGGAAGAGAATGGGAAGGTCAGAGTGCCGGAGGTACTGAAGCCGTTTATTGGAAGGGATTATTTGTAGAGTAGCAGGTATTTAGCTTCTTTAATTATTGTTTTTTTTTAGTCAACCAAACGATTCCCCAAACCAAACCTACCAGGGCTAATGCAATCCCAAATCCTCCGAGGAATGCATACAGTAAATAGGGTAGAATAATACTGATAACGATACCGGTGATGGCTTTAAGGGGAGAGGCGGCTACAGCTGAAGCTCCAAGCAATGATTTAAAAAGTCGGGCCAATCGTGCTAACATGGGATGATTTTTGGTTCAAAGGTTTAGCAAGGTACGTCCGGGGTAAGGAAAAGATTCATATTGGAAAGATTAGTATTGAGTATTTGCATTGATTGCTCACTACTCACTTCTCATCACTAATATGATATGAAAATCACGCTACTGCATGAATCTCGGTTTCGTCAAAGTTGAGCAGGAGTTCCAGTATAGGATCCATCTCATCGTGTTCCATAAGCTGCATCCGTAAATTCTTTCCGTTACGAACTCCTTTCAGGTACTGTCCGTAATGTTTTTTCATGATGATGACCCCATAGCGCTCACCGTGTTGTTGAACGGAAAGGCGTAATTGTTCAGCACAGAGCTCAACACGTTGACGAACGGTTGGTTCCGGAAGCAGCTTCCCGGTTTCCAGGTAATGCCGGGTTTGTTCAAATATCCAGGGGTTGCCAATAGCTCCCCGGCCAATCATTACGCCGTCAACTCCTGTTTCCTCGAACATTTTTTTTGCGAGCTCGGGAGAAGTCACATCTCCATTCCCAATGATGGGAATTTCGAGTCCGGGTGTATTTTTAAGTTTCTTCAGCCAGTCCCACCGGGCATCCCCTTTGTATTTTTGGGAGCGAGTGCGGGCATGAACCGTAAGGGCTTTAACACCAAGTTTTTGAAGCATCAGGGCCACTTCCTGGATTTTGATGGTGTTGTCATCCCATCCCAGGCGGGTTTTAACGGTAACCGGCCGGTCTTGGACGGCATCAACCACGGTACCGGCCATTCGTTCCATCATGGCAAGATCTTTCAGGCAGCCGGCTCCGGCTCCTTTTTTCACAATCTTATAAACCGGGCACCCAAAGTTGATATCGACCAGATCCGGGTTTTGGTCAACAGCCACTTTTGCCGCTCCTTCCATCGCTTCCTCCCGTCCGCCAAAAATCTGAACACCAAACGGACGTTCCATTTCTTCGAAATCCATTTTCTGCATGGCAATATCGGAAGCTCTTATAATGGCTTCTGAACTGATGAATTCCGTGAATACAATATCTGCTCCTTTACGTCGGCAGAGCTGTCGGAACGGGGAATCCGTAACATCTTCCATAGGGGCAAGAAACAGGGGTTGATTTGGCAGTTCAATAGGACCGATATTCATTACTATAAAATGGTTTTGGCTTAATTTTAAATCAAAGATACAGCTTTTCAGAAGGATTTATAAGCTTGCAATCGGTATAAAAGGATTAGATAGTCTATTCAACGATGAATTGTTCGAAAACTATAAAGACTCGGTTTATCTTTCGCTATGAATTCATATAACTTCCCTTTAGCCATTTCCCTCTTTTAGGCTTATATTTTCAGCCCACTTACTCACTCATAAAAAAACTAATTCTAATAAGGGAAAACTTAATATGTCACTTGGAATTAACAGTATCGAAGAACTTCTTGGAGACGAAGCTTCGGATCTTCTCAACCACAAATGCAAGACGATAAGTCAGGATAGTATTATAAAACCAACCGCCAACTACGTCGATGACGTTTGGTACCATTCTGACCGCAACAACCGGGTGTTGCAAAACCTTCAAAGACTTTTAAATAATGGACGCTTAGGCGGAACCGGATATGTATCCATTCTGCCGGTAGATCAAGGTATTGAGCACTCAGCCGGTGCCTCATTCGCAAAAAATCCTGATTACTTTGATCCGGATCATATCGTGAATTTGGCTATGGAAGCAGGATGTAATGCCGTTGCTTCTACTTTTGGAGCCTTAGCTTCTGTATCCCGAAAATATGCTCACAAAATTCCTTTTGTGGTTAAGATTAACCATAACGAGCTGTTAACCTATCCAAACACCTACGATCAGATTATGTTTGGAACCATTGATCAGGCTTATGACATGGGTGCTGCTGCTGTTGGGGCAACCATTTATTTCGGCTCCGAAGAATCAAACCGACAAATTCAGGAAGTAGCACAGGCTTTTGCCTACGCTCACGAACTCGGTATGGCTACTATTTTGTGGTGCTATACCCGAAACTCAGCCTTTAAAGTAGATGGTGTTGACTATCATTCTTCGGCAGACTTAACCGGACAGGCCAACCACATCGGTACTACACTGGGAGCTGATATCATTAAGCAGAAACAGCCGAATAATAACGGTGGTTACAAAGCGCTGAACTCCGGTGATTCCAGCTATGGTAAACTGGACGAGCGTATCTATTCCGAATTATCATCCGATCACCCTATTGACTTGACCCGCTACCAGGTAGCGAACTGCTTTATGGGACGTGCCGGATTGATTAACTCAGGCGGTGCTTCCGGTTCCAACGACTTTGCTGATGCGGTTAAAACAGCCATCATCAACAAGAGAGCAGGTGGTATGGGACTTATAAGTGGACGTAAAGCATTCCAACGACCACTGAAAGAAGGGGTGAAACTTCTGAACATGATTCAGGACGTTTACCTGAATGATGAAATCACCCTCGCCTGATCGTGCATAATAATTACAGCCTTGCAGGGTTACCCTGTAAGGCTTTTTTTATTCAAGCCCACCTTTACCTAAAATTTTTTAATTGAGTTCTGAATCCGTAAATATCAGCCAGCCGCAATCCCTGATTTCCAGGAAGTACCTGATTATTTCCATATTATTGAGTCTTGCTACCATGGCGGGGGTTATTTATTGGACGTACACTCCGGGGGTTTTAGAATTTCTATCCAAAAGCCGGCTGCCGGGTCTGATTATCGCTCTCGTTGTTTCATTATTGAGAGTTTGGTTTTCAGCGGCTAAAATCCGGTTTCTTTCTGAAAAGAAATTAGACTGGTATGCTTCTGTTCGGGTTGTATTGGCTTGGGATTTTACCTCCGCGGTAACACCCTCAACCATCGGCGGAGCCCCTATGGCAACCTATGCCATGACCAAAGAAGGACTCAAGCTCGGTGATTCAGGTGCCATTATTCTCTATGGTGTATTGCTTGATCAAATCTGGTTCGCCCTCGCTATTCCGATTCTGTTAGTTTCCGGCATCTTCTATGAAGTCGTTCCCCCTGAAATTGGTTTGGTCGGGGATGTTTCAATGGGATTACTGTATGTGGGATTGCTGAGCTATGCGGGCTTGCTTGCCTATGGCGTTTTGGTAAATCCCACTGCCATTAAAAGGGTCGTGAAGTTTGTGTTCAAGCTGCCGGTGCTCCGGAGGATGGGAGATAAGGTGGAAGAAGAAGCGGAAAATCTGGAAGAGTATGCACAGCAGTTGGGGCAGAAACCATTAAGTTTTTTGTTGAAGGCTTTCTTCCTTTCAACGATGTCGTGGTTGGCCAGAATTGCGTTGCCGACTATCGTGGTATTGAGCCTGCTGCCGGCGCCTGAAGTACTTTCGGTGCTGAGGAGCCTGGCAATGAACCTGGCATTTTTGGTAGTCCCTACTCCCGGTGGCAGCGGAGGGGTTGAAGGACTTTTTGTGCTGTTCCAGGGACCTTTGATTTCGAGAGAAGGGTTTATCGGGCTTGCTGTATTCCTGTGGAGGATCATCAGCTATTACATTAGCATCGGGTTGGGGATGATGGCTACAACCTGGTATGTGAATCAAAAAGTTGTTGAAATTAAAGCGCAGGATTAATTCATGGCCAAGGTGAAAACGCAATATGAATGTTCCAGCTGCGGATACATATCACCAAAATGGAATGGAAGCTGCCCATCGTGCGGAGAGTGGAATACCTTTGTTGAAAAAACGGTAAGTAAGAACAAATCTTCATCCGGCCACAAAGCCAAAGTAGAAGGACTGGAATCATCCGCTGCACCTCAAAGATTAGATGACGTAGAAACGTCTGAAAAGAGCCGCTTTAAAAGTAATATTACTGAGCTGGATCGGGTACTTGGGGGGGGATTTTTACCCGGATCTTACGTGCTTATCGGGGGGGAACCGGGAGTGGGGAAAAGTACACTCACCCTTCAAATCGCTAAAGCCAATCCTGATTTAACCATTTTATATTGTGCCGGGGAGGAATCGGCCGGGCAGATAAAACAGCGGGCAGCACGGCTGGGTGTTGAATCCGACAAGCTACTTATCTACAATGAAACCCAGGTCGATAACATCATCGCCGAAGCGCAAAAGATGAAGCCGGACTTACTAATTGTGGATTCCATTCAAACGGTATATCGAACTGAGCTATCGAGTATGCCGGGGAGTATTCAACAGGTGAAAGAGTGTGCGGCTTTATTTCAGCAGCTGGCCAAGAAAAAAGATATTACAACACTGGTGATTGGACATGTAACCAAAGAAGGAGACATAGCGGGCCCGAGAGTGCTGGAGCATATGGTAGATACCGTGCTACAGTTTGAAGGCGACAAACAATATACCTACCGATTGCTACGAAGCCTGAAAAACCGTTTTGGAGCTGCACAGGAAGTGGGCGTCTTTGAGATGAAATCGGATGGGCTCATTGAAGTTTCTAATCCTTCCGAACTGTTTATATCTGACAAAACAGCCGGGGTTAGCGGAAATGCGGTAGTGTGCACCATGGAAGGAACCCGTCCGCTTTTGATTGAAGTACAAGCTCTGGTAACACCGTCGTCATATGGTTCACCCCAACGAACGGCAAATGGTTTTGACCGAAACAGGCTCGCTTTATTGCTCGCCGTTCTGGAAAAGAGAGTAGGGAAGAATTTCTCTAATCACGATGTGTATTTAAATATTGCCGGAGGATTCAGGCTTAACGACCCGGCCGGTGACTTAGGAGTATGCTGTGCATTGGTGTCCAGTTTAATGGATGAAGCGGTTTCTCAAAATATGGCGTTTATAGGCGAGGTGGGTTTGGGAGGAGAAATCCGGACGGTGCCTCACCTGGAGCAGCGCGAGAAAGAGGCAAAAAAATTGGGATACAAGCAGGTAATATTACCCGGAACAAAAGAGAGGGAAGGGGTTCGGTATGTACATCAGGCCATAAAAAAAGCCCTCGGTTAAAAACCTGAGGGCTCAAATGAGTTAACTTCGTTTAGAAGTTGTCGCGCTGGCGACGTCGTTGTTCACGTTTCGCTTTTTTCAAAGCTTCGCGTCGCTCAACAGATGGCTTCGTATACTGTTGACGATCTTTGTATTCATTAAGAACACGTGATCTTGTTACCAGTTTCTTGAAGCGATTAATTGCGCGGTCAACACTTTCGTTGTCTTTAACTTCGACTCCTAACATGAAGTATCACATCCTTTCGTTTAATTTGTTTCCCTTAATTGGGAGCACCAAATATACACACTCATACCGAGAATTGGAAGTATCTTGCGTATATCAATCCACCTTTCTGTTTATGATGTATTTTTCAGGTATTTCAGATCCCAAAACACCAATCCCGAACAGGGCATAATCATATTTTGCCGGATCTTCAGGATCGAGAAATTTCAACCTTGTATTCAACTCGAGCACCGATTTCCAGTCGTTTTGCTTTCTGGATAATAACCCCAGTTTTCTGGCCTGCCGGGCTACGTGTACATCCAGGGGGATTTTTAACTCTGCAGGGGAGATGAAATCCATAATACCCGGATCTACCGGACTGTTTTTGCGAATGCACCATCTCAGATACATATATAGTCGTTTGGCCGAGCTGTTTTTCTCGGGATTGGATACGTGCTTTCGGGTTCGTTGAGGCATTTCGGGATGAAAGGTGAAAAACTTCTCATGGAAAACAGCAATCAATTCTCTCTTCTGGCATTTAGCTTCGTCGGCACAGTGTTTCCAAAACCGTTCGAAGGAACCGTACTTTAGCAGAATGGTTTGCAGGATTTTTGTTAGCCAGTGCATATCGATTGGCTTGAAGGTGCGGTGCTTAAAACTATCAAAGGCTGAAAAATCATCTTCCGAGTAATGTTCAATAAATTCAGCAGGTTTGTACTGCATGCGCTGAAGCAGTTCTTCAACTTTTGCATTCACAATATCCCGGCGCCCCCAGGCCATGGTTGCTGCAAAAAAACCGGCAAGTTCCTGATCCCGCTTATCATCAAAGGCATGCATGAACTGAACCGGGTCTTCATTGATGTAGTCCGGCTCCTCGATCTTTTCAACCAATTCATCCAGAAATGGTTTAAGCTCGGTGAGTTTATTCCTGGAAAGCGTTTTAAATTTCTTTCTTTTTCGGGGCAATCTGCTGCTTTGAATTATTTATTATAAAGTATTGGTTATGAAGGACGATAAACACAGGGTGGAGATCGTTCCTCTTTCTCTTTCAAACAAAAACAAAGCGAATTGATTCAGTTTCTAAAAAATCGGTTTTTCGCCGCTGTGGATAACTATATGCATTCACAATACGGTAGCCGTAAAGAAATTTTATTCAAAAGCCATCCAAATGTAATTGTAGAGATTGGTGCGGGATATGGAGCTAATTTCAGGTATTTAAGAAAGGGAACCAAAGTTAAAGTAGTGGAACCCAATGCCGGGTTTAAGGATGTTCTCAAATACCAGGCCGAAAAGTATGGGATAAATCTGGAAATTTATGAGTCGGTTGCTGAGGAAATACCACTATCAGATGCCTCTGCTCCAATGGTGATAAGCAGTTTGGTGCTTTGCTCAGTAAAGAACATGCCGAAAGTATTATCTGAGGTGAAAAGGATTCTTCAGCCGGAAGGGAAGTTTGTGTATCTGGAGCATGTAAGGGCGCATAAGCATAGCTGGGTATGCAAGATTCAGCGTATGGTAAAAAGCTCATGGAAGTGGTTTTTTGACGGTTGCAATGTTACCCGTGATACCGGGCGGATTATCCTGATGGCCGGATTCAGCGAGATAAAGCAGGATGAATTCCAACTCCCCACCTTTTTTGTTCCCATCAGGCCGCATATAGCAGGTATAGCCGTCAAATAACTAAATACCCAGCTCACCCTGGCCTTTACCCATCAGTCGTTCGGTTAATACTTTATTCGCCTTTGGAAAGGGATACCTTTCAAGTTCATTGCGCTCCACCCAGCGAATTTCCTGGCTCGATTTGGGCTGAGGTTTTCCCGAAACCAGCTTACACATCCACGCATGCATGGTGATGGAGAAATGAGAGTAGGTGTGTTTCAGTCTCATCAATTCCTTGTATGCTTTTACCTCTACGCCCAGCTCTTCCGCCAATTCCCGCTCTACGGTTTCCTGAATTTCTTCTCCTTCTTTTTGCTTGCCTCCGGGGAATTCCCAAAGTCCGCCCAGCATAGCATCTTCAGGCCTTAAAGCTATCAACAACTTTCCGTCTTCGGCTTCAATAATGCCAACGCCAATGGTGTGGTGTGGTTTCTTTTTTGCCGGAGATTTGTAGGGGATGGTATCCGTTTTCGCGGTTTTGGCAGCTACACAACCTGACTGAATCGGGCATTTATAACATTCCGGATTGGTGGGTTTGCAAACAACGGAACCCAATTCCATCATAGCCTGATTGAAATCGGCCGGATTATCTTCATCGATCAGCTCGGTGGCAAAATCCTGGACTCTATTCTTCGTTTTGGTGCTTCGGACGTCCTCTTCAACCCCAAAATATCGGGTAAGTACACGAATCACGTTTCCATCTACTACCGCATTGGGTTTGTTGAAGGCAATACTGGTAACAGCTGCAGCAGTGTAAGGTCCAATTCCTTTCAGCTTGATGATTTCATCATAGCTTTCCGGAAGTTTGCCGTTATAATCCTGAACAAGCGTTTTGGCAGCGGAATGAAGGTTTCTTGCACGGCTGTAGTATCCCAATCCTTCCCAGGCTTTCAGCACTTCCTGCTGTTCAGCGTTTGCTAAATCAAAAACGGTGGGAAACAGGGATATGAAATTCTGGAAGTAAGGTGTGGCTTGATCCACCCGCGTTTGCTGGAGCATTATTTCCGATACCCAAATTTTATAGGGATCGGCTTCACCCCGCCAGGGCATTTGGCGTTTATGATCCTGGTACCAGCTTAGCAGGTGATGAGAAAAGTCGTTGTTATTCAAAAGAGAAACTGCGTTCTAAAATTGTTATTCGTCGCCGCGGGAAATATTGAGCACATTCAGGGTCACATCAATGGAAGATGCTGCTCCGAGCCTGTCGGTAGCAATGACTTTAAACGTGGATTCGCCTACTTGTCGTTCGGTTGGTGTCCAGGTAAATTCCCCGGTTTTCTCGTTAATGGTAGCTCCATCCGGCATATCAACACCGATGTATCTGACCAATGAATTTTGCGGGTTTTCGGGATCAGTTGCGTTAAACTGGAGCGTGTATTCTTCATTGACGGCTATAGAAGTAGAGCGAACCGGGCTGAACCGGGGAGGAGCATTAAACGAGCGCACATCTACAACAAAGCGAGTGCTGTCGGATTGCCCCTCGGAATTAGTGGCTACAATACTGAACCAGAAATTTCCAACCTGGTTAATGGTCGGCTGCCAGAAAAATCCCTGCTTTCGGATTTTGGCATTCTGTGCATTGGATCGATATGAAAACTCAACCTGATCTGCCGGATAATTCCCTTCCATTTCAAAAGCTAAAATAAGCGGATTTGGATAGGTTATTACCTGTTTGGGAATATGCTTTATGCTGAACTCATCAGAAGCGGAGGTGTTGGTTGCGGATGATTGCTCGCGCATCATAATTTCAGAGATATTGTCATTTTCTGAAATCCAGATTCGGTTTGCACTGTTGGCGAGGTAATTTCCTGCACTGGTATCATCCTTCCATGTGCCGAGAAGACCGGATTCATCAGTCACCCAAACCCGGCCGGATACCGTTCTCACAAAAAGCCGTCCATTCCAGCTGGAAATGTGATTAACGGACTCATTGGTAACGCCAATTTTTTTCCCGATTCCGGTGGATCTTATCTCAAAAATCTCTCCGGTAGCAGTGCTTCCCCAAACCTGTTCCTGATCTACAAAGATGTGCTCCAAAGGCCTGCGTAACGAAATATTGGCTGAGTTTTGCAGGGTGTTATCCTGTTGATTGAAAACGAGGAGGGAAGGAGCATCGGTAAGTACAAAAAGCTGATTGCTTAGGTTGGATGAGCTTAAATCCATAACGCTTGCTCCGTTCATGAAACTCCCGGCCACAATCTCGGGATCAGAGTCCACTGTTTCCGGGGATTCCAGAGAAACACGGCCCAAACCTTCTTCTCCCAATGCTATATATAAACTGTTTTTTAAACGGGCGGCAGCTTTGGGCTGAGCGGGCAAGATGGTGGATGAATAAACCCCTAATACCGAGGTAGGTTCAAGAACGGTGAGTCTTCTCGAATCTCCGAACAGGTAAGCAAAACGGATGTCGGCCATAATGATATTTCCGCGACGCTGCATACCGGAAGAAGTATAAAGCCATTGCAGCGAATCAGGGTAGGCTCTGAATACAGCCATGCCTTCACTTTCGGATAGCACATACAAATGAGAAGGAGAAGCTTCCATCGTCTTTACATCCGGGATTTCCATCATCCGGGCATAATTCTGCACCAGTTTTTGCTGCCCCATAGCCTGCGAAATACAGATGAACACAAAGGTAAGTATCAGGGTAATCCTTGAAATAAGTTTCATATCACTATAACCAGTTATGCATTTTGTACCAGTGGATGGTTCGGGAGATTCCCTCAGCCAGCGAAACATCAGGAGTATAGTCTAAATCTTTGTGAGCTTTATCGGAGGTGCAGGTCCATTCCAATATCAGCTCATTTGCTTTCTCCTTGTTAATAACGGGATATTTTCCAATTAATGATGCCACGTTTTCTATTACACCTGCCGCTTTTTTAACCAATCCGGGTTTAATTTTGAACGGGATCGCTTTTTTGCCCATTACTTTGGAGGTGACAGCACGAATCTCGTTCCAGGAATGGGTGCCTTCCCCGGAAATAAAATAAGTATGGACGCCTGTATCTTTTTTATGAGCAGCCTGCATAATCCCGTTCACTAAATCACTAACATACACCATCGAAAGGCGGGGATTGTTCCCATCGCCCACTATCGGGCAGATACCTTTTGAGAACGCCTGGAAGAATGAGAAAATCTGGTCTTCACGGGGTCCATATACTGCAGGCGGGCGGATGATTTTTATACTGTCCTTCCCACTCACCGCTTTATGAATACGGGCCTCCATCTCTTTCTTTGATTCCCCATACATACTCACGGGGTTCATAGGTTCCCCTTCTGTTTTGGGTGAACCGTTACTAGGACCGGCAGCCGCTAATGAGGATAAAATCATCATATTCCTGACACCTTTCTTTTGAGCCAGGCGGACAAGATCCTCTGTGGCATCAACATTGGCGTGGGTAAATTCTTTTTTGGTGGGAGCTTTTACAATGGCTGCAATGTGAAATAATACATCAGCACCCTCAAGTCCTTTTGATAAGGCATTTAAATTTTGAAGGTCTCCCGGCACTTTTTTGAAATCAAGGCCACTCAGCCATTTCTCATCACTTCTTACCAGGCAGCGTACTTCATCGTAGTCGTCAGATTTGATTAGAGCTTCAACTAAATGGCTTCCTATAAAACCTGTTCCTCCGGTTACAAAGGCTTTCATTTATTTCCTTATATTTGGCGAATCGTTTGGAATAAAAAAGAGTTTACAGCGAGGATCATCGCAGAGCAAATAAGATACAAATCTACCCTCTGCTTTTAAATTTTTATGAAAGAATTACGAGTCGCCCTTTTTACAGGCAACTACAATCACATTAAAGACGGTGTTTCACTTACCCTGAATCGGTTGGTGAAGTTTTTGGAAGAGCAGGGGATACCGGTTTTGGTTTTCGGGCCAACGGTAAAGGAGCCTGCGCTTAATCACAACGGACGACTGGTTTCGGTGCCATCCATCCGTATGCCGGTTTCCGGGCGGGGAGAGTACCGGGTACCGATTGGGATCTCGGAAGAGGCAAAAAGGGAATTAGATGAATTCAATCCCACCCTGGTTCACATCGCAACGCCCGATCGTGCCGGATACAAGGCCTTACTTTGGGCACAGAAAAACAATGTGCAGGTAGTGGGTTCCTATCACACTCACTTCACCAGCTACTTTAAATACTATGGCCTTACGCCTATAGAATTTCTGGCGTGGAGGTATTTGAGCTGGTTCTATAATTCCTGCACACACGTGTATGTGCCTTCACAATCGATGATTGATGAATTGAAAAATCATGGTTTCGAGGATGGGATGAAAATCTGGGCCCGCGGGGTAAACACAAAACTATACTCTCCTGAAAAACGGGATATGGATTGGCGCAGAGCAGCAGGGTTTGAAGACGATGATATTGTTGTCACGTTTGTATCGCGCCTGGTGTGGGAAAAAGAGCTGGATACATTCCGGCACAGTGTACAGCAAGTGGCCTCAAAAAATCCAAAAGTAAAACCTCTTGTGGTTGGCGACGGACCTGCAATGGCCGAACTGCAGAAATTAATGCCGGAAGCCCATTACACCGGTTTTCTGGAAGGTGAAAACCTGGCAAGAGCTTATGCCAGCAGTGATGTTTTTCTATTTCCCTCCCATACCGAAACCTTCGGAAATGTTACACTGGAAGCCATGAGCAGTGGTTTGCCCTGCCTGGTTGCAGATGCCACCGGAAGTAAATCATTAGTAGAACACGGGGTAAACGGTGGCTTAGCTGAGCCGGAGAATAAAGTGGATTTCGTGAAAAAATTATCCATCATTGTTTCGGATCAAAGCCTTCGCGACAAAATGCGAAAAGCCTCCCGGGAAAAAGCACTCGAATATGAGTGGGATGAAATTAATGGTCAGCTGGTCCAAAATTATAAAGAAGCTTTAAAACTCCCGGTTCCGCAAACCTATTTATAAAGAAATTTAGTCCATGAAAATCATAGACGTCGCAGAGTTTTATACAGATCAGGGTGGAGGGGTGAAAACCTACATCAATCAGAAGCTGCAAGCCGGAAAAAAGCATGGCCATGATATTGTAATTGTAGCTCCCGGCGAAGACTGGGGTGAAGAAGAGCGCTATGGCGGGAGGGTGATTTGGGTGAAAGGCCCGCGACTGCCGGTAGATTGGCGCTACTACATTCTATGGAGAGAAAAAGCCGTGCATGAAATTCTGGATCGTGAAAAGCCCGATGTAGTTGAAGGTTCTTCGCCGTGGACCGGTGGCTGGTTTGCCGGGCGCTGGAAAGGTGATGCCGTCAAGACCTTCATTTTTCACCAGGATCCGGTTGCGGCTTATCCGCATACTATATTCGGGAATATGCTGGGTTTTGACCGCGTTGATAAGCTGTTCGGATTCTACTGGAAATACCTGCAACGGCTCAGTAGTAATTTTGATGCCACCATTGTAAGTGGAGAATGGCTGGGCGAGCGGATTGACAATTATGGAGTGAACAATCCCATTCCGGTTCCATTTGGAATAGATAAAGACTTCTTTTCACCAAGCCGAAGAGATCCCGAGCTTCGGAAAAAACTGTTATCCGATTTTGGGTTACCGGAATCCGCAAAGTTGATGATTGCCATCAGTCGCCACCATCCTGAAAAAAGACTGGGTTCTCTTATCGACGGGTTTCATGCAGCTGCCGAAGAAGAGCCCATGGCCCTGATTGTTTTCGGGGATGGCCCCATCCGTAAGTATGTAGATTTTAAAGCGAATCAAAGCCCGCACGTTAAGCTGATGGGTTTTACAGAAAACCGGGATGAGCTGGCGAACATCCTTGCTTCATGCGATTACTTTGTGCACGGTTCCTCAGCAGAAACCTATGGTATTGTGGTAGCCGAGGCGGTATGCAGTGGCTTGCCGGTGGTTGTTCCCCAAAGAGGGGGAGCCGGTGATATTGCCAATCCCGATATTGCTGAGACATTTACAGCCGGGGATTCTTCATCCCTTAAAAAAGCCCTGCTGGATATTATCTCCAGAGATCGGGACGAGCTGGTTGCTGCATGTAAACTGGCGGCAAGTGAAGACATAGGAACGATGGATGACCACTTTAAACTTCTGTTTAAGAAATATGAACAATTGGTAGAACAGAAAAATACGGTTCTGTAAACGCTGAAAGTGGAATTTTTGAATTCTGTGAATTTTGATGTTATTTACACTGTTTAGAATTCAGTAGCAGACCGATATATTTCTTATCTTCAGCACGAAATTAAACTTATTTTACAGCGACCAGTTCTTAACCACGAGTTAGCGAAAATTTGATAGAAATTTAATACTGGCTATATTTCGCTGTTTATTTAGAATCTTTGTTAAGGAATTACCGAATGGCCGACCAAAAATCCAGCGCCACAAAATCAGACATTTTTTCGAAGGCTTTTAATTTCACAAAAGCGGATGAAGTCAAAGAAATGGGGCTGTATCCGTACTTTAAACCTCTCGAAGCAACGGATGGTACAATTGTTGAAATCGAAGGTAAAAAAGTAATTATGGCCGGGTCTAATAATTATTTGGGCCTCACCAACGATCAGCGCACCATTAAAGCAGCTCAGGATGCCCTCAAAAAATATGGTACAGGATGTACCGGCTCTCGCTATCTAAACGGTACACTCGACAGTCACCTCGAACTGGAGGATAAGCTAGCCAAGTTTATGGGCAAAGAAGGGTGTGTGCTTTTCAGTACTGGTTATCAAACCAATGAAGGCGCTATACAGACCATTGCCGATCGTAACGATATTATTTTCTCGGATAAAGACAACCACGCCTGTATTGTAGTGGGTACTCTTGTTTCGAACGCTAAGACCATGCGTTATAAGCATAACGACATGGATCAGCTACGAAAACTCCTTGAAAGAGCCGATCCTGACGCCGGAAAAATCATTGTAACTGATGGGGTATTTTCAATGTCAGGAACACTGGCTAAAGTACCCGAACTGGTTAAGTTGGCCAAGGAATTTAATGCCCGATTATATCTTGATGATGCTCATGCTGTTGGAGTAGTTGGAGACGGTGGAAGAGGATCAGCATCTGTATTTGGATTGACCGATGAAGTCGACTTAATTAGCGGAACATTCTCAAAATCATTTGCCTCCCTTGGAGGGTTTTTAGTAGGTGATCGTCCTGTAATTGAATACATACGTCATAAATCACCGGCGCATATATTTAGTGCATCCATGCCACCCGCTAATGTGGCAACGGTACTTAAAGTTCTGGAGATTCTTCAGGAAGAAACCTGGAGATTGGACCGCCTGGAAGAAATTGCCAATTACATGCGTAAAGAACTGCGAGGCTTAGGATTTAATGTATGGAGCAGTCAGAGTCCAATCATCCCTGTTGTAATTGGGGAAATGATGGACTGTTTCAAATTCTGGAAAGATCTGTTTGAGGAAGGCGTTTATACGAATGCGGTTGTTCCACCGGCTGTGCCACAAGGGCAGTCGCTGCTGCGAACAAGTTATATGGCAAGTCATACAGACGAACATCTCGATCAAATTCTGGAGGCATTTCGTAAAGTGGGCTTAAAACACGGCGTGATTGACAGAAATGGCCATTCAGCAACCGAATAAACCCTTAATCTTACCAAGGCTGTATGAATAGTTCCGGGGTAACCTTTGTTTCGACTAAAGAGGAAAAGAAACGGTTCACGAACTTCATATATCCCTTTTATGAAGGTGAAGAGCACTGGGTTCCCCCTTTGCGTATGGATCAGAAAAAACTGATTGATACCAATAAAAATCCCTTTTTTAACAATGCTGAAATAGCTTTGTTCCTTGCTGAGAAAGATGGCAAAGACGTAGGCCGGATTGCAGCTATTATTGACCATCGTTTCAATGAATTTCACGGCACAAAAACCGGACATTTCGGCTTCTTTGAAAGCATAAACGATCAGCACACTACAAACTTACTTTTTCGGGTAGCTGAAGACTGGCTTCGCGATAAAGGGATGAATAAAGTGGTGGGGCCGGCCAGCCCGAGTATGATGGATACCATCGGTGTTTTGATAGATGGCTTTGATAAAGATCCGTACATCATGATGCCTTACAACTTCTCCTATTATGATGAGCTGATCAAAAACGCCGGATTCCAAAAAGAGATGGATATGTATGCCTATATCGTTGACACGGAAACTGTGGCGGTAGATCGGATGAGCCGGGCGATGGAAATTGTTAAAAAAAGACTTCCCGATATCGAAATTCGTCCTGTGAACCTGAAGAAAATGGATTCAGAGATTAAGATTGTCCGTGAGATCTTCAACAAGGCCTGGAAAGATAACTGGGGTTTCATCCCACTAACAGAAGAAGAATTTCAGGCTGCGGGCAAAGACCTGAAAATGATTGTGGATACAGATTACGCCCACATTGCTGAGATCAAAGGTGAACCGGTAGCTTTCTCCATCGGACTTCCCAATATCAATGAGATTCTCAAAGACATGAATGGAAAGCTCTTTCCATTTGGGTTTATCAAGCTGCTGTGGGGGAAAAGCAGGGTGCAAGGACTCCGGACGGCATTAATGGGAGTTTTACCGGAATGGCAGGGCAAAGGTATCGATGCTCTCCTTCATCAGCGATCTATCCAAAACGGGCTGAAAACCGAAGGTAAAACTATCTCTGAACTAAGCTGGATTCTGGAATCTAATCCTGAAATGATTCGCGTTGCAGAACGCATTGGCGGTACTTTGGATAAAACCTACCGGATGTATGCTAAAGAGCTGTAGCACTTCTTCATTACTTCTTAAGGCATCCCTTCTTTTTAACATCCAATTCACAACATCTACATAGTTTTTCCTTATCTTCTTAAGGCTATAAAGAAATTTTTATTTGCCCCGAACGCTTAGCGTTTTTGAATCATTTTGGGGCGTGAATTCTCAACCTTTAAAGAAGAAAGCAGAAGAATGAGTGAATATCGTATCGAGAAAGATTCAATGGGTGAAGTGAAAGTTCCAAAAGACGCCTTATATGGAGCACAAACCCAGCGTGCCCACGATAATTTTCCAATCAGCGGAATTAAATTCAGCCGTGAGTTTATTGAGGCCCTTGGATATGTGAAGAAGTCGGCTGCGGCTGTAAATGCTGAACTGGATCTTTTGGATGAAGGCGTTGCCAAGGCAATTCAGGCTGCCTCTCAGGAAGTCGTTGACGGACTGCACGACAAAGAATTCGTGATCGATATTTTCCAAACCGGTTCGGGTACTTCCACCAATATGAACTCGAATGAGGTGATTGCCCGGCGCGCCAATGAGCTGAAGAAAAACCTGGATGTGAATATTCATCCAAATGATCATATCAATTATGGGCAAAGCTCAAACGACGTGATTCCAACCACCATTCGTGTGGCTGCCGTGAAAGCGGTGAACAACAACCTGATTCCTGCACTTGAGCATCTCCACAAAACCTTTATCGAAAAAGGAAAAGAATATGCGGATGTAGTTAAAACCGGAAGAACTCACCTCATGGATGCCATGCCGGTAACTATCGAGCAGGAGTTCAGCGGATATGCCCGACAGGTTGAGCTGGGGATTAAGCGGGTTGAATCGGCCCTGGAAAGAGTCTGCGAACTTCCACAGGGAGGAACCGCTGTTGGAACAGGAATCAATACCCACAAAAATTTTGGGAAGAAATTCGCAGCTAAAATTTCAGAGCTGACCGGAGAGAAGTTTACCGAAGCTGAAAATCATTTTGAAGCCCAGGCAACCGTGGATGCACCTGTTGAACTCAGCGGGCAGCTAAAAACCATCGCTGTTAGTTTGATGAAAATCGGCAACGACCTGCGATGGATGAATTCTGGCCCGAACAGTGGAATCGGAGAAGTTGAGCTGGCGGCCCTTCAGCCGGGATCTTCTATTATGCCCGGAAAAGTGAATCCGGTTATTGAAGAATCTCTGACGATGGTTTGCGCTCAGGTAATTGGTAACGATGCCACGGTAACCGTAGGCGGACAAGCAGGAAACTTTGAACTAAACGTGATGCTGCCCGTAGTGGCACACAACCTGTTACAGTCGATAGAAATCCTTGCAAATGCGGCCCGGAATCTGGCCGACCGTTCGGTTTCAAAACTATCGGTACGTAAAGAGAATATTGCCTCGATGGTTGAGAAAAACCCAATCCTGGTTACAGCACTTAATCCAATTATTGGGTACGACAAAGCGGCCAAGATTGCTAAGAAAGCATTTGCTGAAGGCCGGGCACTCAAAGAAGTTGCCAAAGAGATGACCGACCTGTCGGATGAGGAACTGGAGAAAGCTCTTGATCCTATAAAAATGACGAAAGGCGGTTTTACCGAGTAGTAGATTTTTACGGTAACCCTTCCGGGGTTACCATTCGCCTAAATTGGTAAAGGCTTGGTAGTTAAACCCTGTAAGGGTTAGAGGCTGGATCATTCGATTAGCTCTAAGTCTAAGTAGATTTAATAGAAAAAGAACGATAAGAGCGCTGGAGGCTGTTTCATAAAAAAGCGCTTTTCCGTATTATATCGCCCCTTTTGGAAGGGTGCTTTCCTAAATATTCAGAACTAAAATTGTATAATGGCTCAAGTAAAAGAAAAGACGACGAAGAATAAGTTTACCGCTGCTCAGAAAAAGGAAATCTTAGCCGATTTCAAGCTGGGTTGGGTAAGCCGGCATATGTCGTTAATCGGTAGAAAAGAAGTGCTCACCGGAAAAGCCAAGTTCGGGATATTTGGAGACGGTAAGGAAATCCCGCAGATCGCGATGGCCAAAGTATTTAAGAACGGAGACTTCCGGTCAGGCTACTATCGCGACCAAACCTTTATGCTTGCAATCGGAGAGGTAACCCCTCAGCAACTTTTTGCGCAACTATACGCTCACGCTGATGTGGAAGCAGATCCGAATTCTGCCGGACGGCAAATGAACTCACACTTTGCCACCCGTTTGCTGGATAAAGAAGGCAACTGGAAAGATCAAACCAAGTCAAAGAACACAGCATCCGATATTTCTCCTACAGCTGGGCAGATGGCCCGCCTTCTGGGGCTTGCACAGGCTTCCAAAGTGTACCGCAACGAGAAAGCACTCAAGGGCAAAGAGTGGAAAAAGTTCTCCAATAAAGGAAATGAAGTAGCATTTGGAACCATCGGGGATGCCAGTACTTCGGAAGGGGTATTCTGGGAAACTATTAACGCAGCCGGTGTGCTTCAGGTGCCGATGATTATGTCGGTTTGGGATGATGGATTTGGAATCTCGGTGGCTAAGAAATATCAGACCACAAAAGAGAATATTTCGGAAGTGCTGAAAGGATTTCAGCGCACAAAAGATGAGGACGGTTACGAAATTCTGAGGGTGAAAGCTTGGGACTACCAGGCACTGATTGAAACCTATCAGAAAGCAGAAGAGATTGCCCGGAAGGAGCATGTGCCGGTATTGATTCATGTGCAAGAAGTTACTCAGCCACAAGGGCACTCCACTTCCGGTTCGCATGAAAGATATAAGTCGGAAGAGCGACTGCAGTGGGAAGAAGAATATTGTTGCCTGGAAAAGCTGCGCCAGTGGATTTTAGATAATGGCATTGCCAAATCCGAGAAACTGGATGAGCTGGAAGATGAAGCTCAGGACGAGGTAAATGAAGCTAAAAATGCGGCATGGAAAGCCTTTTTTGAACCCATCAAACAGGAAAAGTCAACGGCTATAGAGTTGATTGACAACCTGAAAGAGGAATCTGGTGTAGAAAAGGTAGGAGAGTTTGCCAAGAAACTGAAGAACTACCCGAATGCCATCCGCAAAGATATTCTGTCAGCAGCCCGTAAATCGCTGGCGGTTACGGCCGGAAACAATTCATCTGCCCGTGAAAAGCTGGCTGAGTGGGTTAAAGAATATCGGGAAGTAAACCGGGATCGTTACAATTCACATCTATATAGCCAAACACCAAATTCTCCGTTAAAGGTTGAAGAGGTTAAGCCGGAATATCCTGAAGATCCTAAGCGTGTGGATGCCCGGTTGGTTATCCGTGAAAATTTTGACGCCATTTTTGAGAAATATCCGAATACGCTGGTATTTGGAGAGGATTCCGGAAAGCTTGGTGATGTTAACAAAGGCCTTGAAGGCATGCAGGATAAATACGGGGAAATCCGTGTGAGTGATACCGGTATCAGAGAAGCAACCATTTTAGGACAGGGTATCGGAATGTCGATTCGGGGACTTCGCCCGATTGCTGAAATCCAGTACCTGGATTATCTGTTGTACTGTTTCCAGGGAATTTCCGACGATTTGGCTACACTCCGCTACCGAACAAAGGGCGGGCAGGCTGCTCCGTTGATTGTACGAACCCGCGGTCACCGTCTGGAAGGAATCTGGCACTCCGGTTCCCCAATGGGAATGATTACAAGCGGCGCTCGTGGAGTTCATTTATGTGTTCCCAGAAACCTGACTGAAGCGGCCGGATTCTACAATACCTTACTTCAGGGAGACGACCCGGCTATCATCGTTGAGCCCCTGAATGGCTATCGCCTCAAAGAAAATATGCCGACTAACTTAGGTGAATTTACCACACCGTTAGGCAAGCCAGAAGTTATTAATGAGGGATCAGATATGACGGTTGTTTCTTATGGATCAACCTTCAACATTGTGGAAAGCATTATTCCACAGCTTGAGGATGCCGGTATTTCCATTGAGCTGATTGACGTAAGAACCCTGATGCCTTTCGACCTGGATCATGTAATTGGAAAATCACTCAGCAAGACCAACCGACTGTTGATTGTGGATGAAGATGTTCCCGGTGGAGCTTCTGCCTACATCCTGCACAAAGTATTGGAAGAGCAGGGCGGCTACTTTCAGCTCGACTCAGAGCCTAAGTGCCTGACGGCCCACGATCATCGTCCGGCCTATGCCTCCGATGGAGATTACTTCAGCAAGCCCAACGCCGAGGATATCTTTGAGACCATTTACGAGATTATGCACAAAGCAGATACCGAGCGTTTTCCGGCGATATATTGAGAGAGCTATCAGGAGACAGCATTCAGCTATCAGTTTTACTGGTTCCGCACGCTCTGCGTCGGAACCAATTCTGGTTTAGGAGCTGCTTAAACTGATAGCTGAAGTCCGAAAGCTGTCAGCTAAATAAGCCCCCGCGCCTTCAACTCTAAATACTTATTGATGGCATTCACCGAAAGCTCTTTCGGAGGGGTTAAAATAGTTTGAATACCTCGTTGGTTCAGGGCCTTTACAATCTGTTTTTTCTCAAAGGAGAATTTCTCTGCAATCGTCTTTGTGTAAATCTGCCCGATGGTTTTAGACTCTTCATGCAGCAGTTTGGTCATTTCGGTATTCTCAAAAAAGATGGTAACCAGTAAATGGTCTTTGGCAATTCGCTGCAAGTAGGGTAGCTGCCGCTCCATCGAAGAAAAGGTCTCAAAATTGGTATAAAGTAAAACAAGACTTCGCTGATTTACATGCTTTCTCAGGGAAACAACCAGCCGCTCATAATCGGATTCCATAAAGTTGGTATTCAGGTTATACAAAGCTTCCTGAATGCGCTGAATATGTGTTCGCTTTTTCTCCGGTTTTACGACTATGGAATCATCATTGGAAAAAGTAACCAAACCGGCTTTGTCATCCTTAATAAGTGCGATATTTGAAATCACCAGGCTGGTATTGATGGCGTAATCGAGCAGGTGCAGGCCGTCGAAAGGCATCTTCATAACGCGGCCCATATCAATTACATTAATCACGTTCTGGGATCGCTCATCCTGGTACTGGTTTACCATCAGGTCGTTGGCCCGGGCCGTAGCTTTCCAGTTAATGGAACGGACGTCATCGCCCCGCACATATTCCTTGATTTGGTCGAATTCCATGGTGTGGCCGACTCTGCGGATCTTCTTGATGCCAATGTCCGTCAACCGGTTTGAAATGGCGTACATCTCAAATTTGCGCATCTGTATAAAGGAGGGATAAACAGGAACCGTTTGCGAGGCAGCAATGCTGACTTTCCTCCGCACAAACCCAATTCTCGAATTTATAAATAAATTGATATCCCCAAAGTCATACTCCCCTCGTTCGGTCGGGCGCAGCTCATAAGTAAATTCTTTTTCTATTCCCGATGGAAGGGAAGTGGAAATGCTGAAGTCCCTGATTTGAAACTGATGGGGAATTTCATCAATGATTTCTGCCTGGGCTGTAAAGTTGAGCTGATTGGATAATTGTAGCCGAATCGTGTTTTCATCTCCATTGGAAAGTCGTTGTGGGACTATCCTGTTTCCGGCAGCCGGTTCTACTTTGCTAAACAAGAGGAGCAAATCAATGCCAAAAATCACTACAAACCCAAAGAAAATAACTTCAGCAAAGGCGCCGACAGGGGGCACAAAGTAGCCGACCAGAAAAGTCAGAGCCACCCCGGCCAGTGCCTGGAAAAACAGGTTGCTGAGATGGAGTTGCTTTAAAATGGTTAGTGGGTTCATGTTTTATTAGTAAGTCTTTCTATAACTTGCCTTCTGAAAAAGCGTCTTCCTCTCCATAGGAGAGGAAACAAAGGAGAGGGCCAATGTTTGAGTCAACTTAATTACCTATTCAAACATTGACCCGCTCCTAAATCCCCTCCCCGGAGGGGACTTTAGTAAAATTACCTCGGCACCTCCACCTTCTCCAGAATAATTTGTATTACCTGATCGGGTTTCATTCCCTCCATTTCTTTTTCCGGGGTTAGGGTAATTCGGTGGCGGAGAACAGGGTTTATTACCTCTTTCACATCTTCAGGAGTAATAAAGTCGCGCCCGTTCATAGCAGCCCAGGCTTGTGCGGCTTTCATTACAAACACCGAGGCACGTGGCGAAGCACCGATTGAGACCGAACTACTGTTTCTTGTATTCTGAATAATTTGGGCAATGTACTTCATCAGCTCAGGCTCCACATGAACCGATGCCGCTACATTTCGTTGTTTGGCAATTTCTTCGGCGGAAATCACTTTATCCAGTGAGCTGATATCCAGCTTGTTCTTGCGGGAGTAACTGCCGGATAAAATCTCTACTTCTTCTTCTAATGAAGGATAGGGGACATCAATCCGGAACAGAAAACGGTCGAGCTGAGCTTCCGGCAACCGGTAGGTTCCCTCATGTTCAATGGGGTTTTGTGTGGCAATTACCATAAATGGAGGCTCCATGAAATAGGTTTTACCATCCACGGTAATCTGCCGTTCTTCCATCACTTCAAACAAAGCCGCCTGTGTTTTCGCCGGCGAGCGGTTGATCTCATCGATAAGCACGAGATTCGAAAAAACCGGTCCTTCCTTAAACTCAAAGTCTGTGGTTTTTGGATTGAAAACCGATGTACCGATTACATCTGCAGGCATCAGGTCGGGTGTGAACTGAATGCGTGAAAAATTAGAGCTGATGGTTTGGGCCAGCAGCTTGGTGGTCAGGGTTTTGGCCACACCGGGAACGCCTTCAATTAAAACGTGTCCGTCGGCGAGGAGGGCCGCAATCAACAAATCGACCATACGATGCTGACCTACAATGATTTTACCTATTTCCTCCCGGATACTTTTCACCAGTTTTTCCACTCCTGATAAATCAGTGCGGCTTTCAAATGGTGCTTTTTCTTCGGTTGATTGTTGGCTGTGAGTGTCTTTCTCTTCAGTGCTCATCGTTGACTCTGGTTATAGAATTGGTCAATTCGTTCGGTTAATAGTTTTAATTCTTTTTGGGTGAGGTCATGCTGACCGGAGATCTTGTCAATCAGATCAAAAAGGCCTTGTATTTCGATCTCTTCAATGCCGGATCGAAGGGCGATGTCATGCTTTAGTTCATCATCAATTTCGGAAGTATCCAGCCCGAGGTTGGATCGAATATAATCAAAGAAAAACCGGATTTTCTTATCAGCAATCAGCTTGTGATCTCCTTTTTCGAGATAGAGGCTTCCGATCGTCCGGGCAAATTCGATGCTTGAATTTTTTGGTGTTTCAATTGTCGGAATAATCCGTTGCTTCCGCTTAGCCCTGAATACCATAAACAGCAATACACCGCTCAAACTAATAAACCATGCCCAGCTCAGATGTTCTTCAGAGACCACGTAGCGTACCACACTTCCGCCGGCAAGGCGGACATCTTTATAATACTCATCCCAAATGGTTTCCCGTTCCGGCAGGTAGGAAAGGGCCTTTAAGGCATAATCGGCTCCGGATTCATCCCGCACAAAATAATTGGTAAACAAGGTAGGGTTGGAATGAAGAAACAGCTCTCCTTCTCCAAACTGAACCCGGATGAAGTTCGGATTTCCTTCGTCATTCACACCCAGTGAAGTAACCTTCAGGGTGGAATCAACCTTGAAGAAATAGGTTTCGGTGGTGCTGCGGTAGTAGGGGAAACCGGATTTCTCTTTGAGCCGGGGATTGGTGAAATTGACTCGGGCGGTGTCTTCATCCAACATAGAACCTCCCGCCAATAACGGATTATTCAGGTACGTGCCAATATCGAGGCTGTCTTTAAAAGCCTGTTCGAATGTACGTGCGGCTATAAATACGCTGGCTCCCTGCTCAACCTGTGATAACAAAATGTCTGTTTCCCACCGGTCGATGCCAAAGCTCTTATTGATGAAAATCCAGTTCTTTTGGGGGTTAGTGGAATCGGAGTATTCAAAAATGGGTGATTGATTCAGGCTGATTTCATCATCCGGAAAGGCAGCCGGAAGTAAGGCATGCATCAGGTAACCACCATAGGGAATTTTGTCTTCCGAGGAATAGCTTTCGGTCCAGTTCAGGGGTTTTGGGCGAAGAATCTGGGCCAGGACGTAGATAAAAATCAGGCCGCCCAGGATGAAATAATATGTGCGCTCTTTCTTAAACACTATGCGTGAGCCTGATTTTTAAATTGTTGGTAAACGCTCTCTACCGTTTCATATCCGGCTTGTTCAATATTGAAATCGCCGTATTCCACATATTCGTAATAGGTGGTAAGTTTATTGAAGTAGTTGCCGGCGGGGTGACTACCTAATTCCCGCATGTAATCGTGATTGGTTTTATCCGGCTTCCAGTTGATCAATTCATTTTCATTCAGCTGCTGAAGTGCTTTCAGGTACAAAATTCGAACGGCATCCCGGTAGCGGCTTCCAGCGAGAGCCGCCTGCAGCATTTCCTCATAATTTGTTTTGGAGAGCTCCGATTCGCCAATGTTCATCGCCAGAGATTGACCCGATTTTTTCTTTGAGAAGGAGGAGGTAAGATTCCCACCCAGCATATGGTTTATCAGGGCAAAAAGAACGGCTCCGAAGATAGCGAAAAAGATAACCCGCACGGTGACAGACGCCCACGGGCTGCTGAAAATCCATTGAAGTAATTGAATAAACCACCGCTGTATCCGGCTCCATAACGTCTCAGGATTTTCAGCCTCTTCGTTATAAGCAAAGACCTCTTCGTTTGTTAAACTGTCTAAGGTTGACGGTTCAACGGTTCGCACATACACTTCGCTGCTGTCCGGTTCGAAGTGTTGAACCGTAGAAGAATCCTGAGCTGTTGCTGCAGCCGGAATCAGGAACAGAAATATAAACAGCAGTCTTCGGATCAACCCAACTCCTCAATTTGCGCGCGTAATCCTTTTCCTTCTTTTCGCTCAATGAGGTTGAAATACTGCAGGGCCATCGCAATCAGCATGAGTACCGAAAACAGGGAGGCTACAACTATAAGCAGTCCGTAAAAAAGTCCCATTCCGGTTCCAATCATTGCCGAGTTATCAGCCCCTGAAGCTGCCAGAAACCCAAACAGTATGGACATTGGGATAATGAGGACATAGGACATGAAAGACGTGATGATGTTCATCACAAGGTAAGTGGCAAAAGTGAACCACCAGTGGCCTTGTACTAAATCCCACGAACGGCTGATTGACTCAAAAGGATTTCGCTGTTCAATGACGGCTACCGCAGGGGCTACAAAAAGTTTTATCCCAATGTAGATGCCCGGGAGAATAAGAAACATAAAACCGAAGAATACAATGATTATAATCAGGATGTAGAGGCCAAGAAGCGTAAAAAAGTTCCGTCCGAAATTGTTGAAAATATCTTCAAACCGAACATCATTCGTATCCTGTGCAAGATTGATATGCGTTAAAGAAACCGTGAGTAACGCACCGGATGAAAAGGCAAGAAGAAGCATTCCAATCAGGAAATCTCCGCTAAAGAGGGCATCAGCTGAGGCATCGGGATTGTCCATCACAGTGAAAAAACTGGAATATCCGCTTCCAACCAATAAACCGGAAATGATGTAGAAAGGCAGAACCAGAAGTCCCAGCGCCTTGCCCAGGCTTTTATAGTGCACCCGGATGTAGGTAAAAGAATCGGTTAAGATACCCCCGAGGTCGCGATATTGTTGAAGTTTGAAGTCGCTCATTGTTTCTTTTTTAGAGTGATGGGTAAATAAACAAAGTACCAGAGAATGAAAGCCAAGGAACTCAAAATTATGAATAAGCTCAACCAGATAGGCATTTCGGTATAGCGGGTTACAAACGATTCCAGCAATCCGGCAGCTACAAATACAGGGACCAGGCCAATAATCATTTTCAGCCCCTCACGTCCGGCTTTTATAAAGGAATGTTTACGGGAACGGGTACCGGGGAAAAGAAAGCCGTTGCCGACCACGAAACCGGCAGCACCTGCAATTACAATAGCTGAAAGTTCCAGTGTGCCATGAATGAAAATAACCCGAAGAGCTTCGGCCACCAGCCCGTATTTGGCAAAAAAGTGGATAAAAGCGCCTACCATCACTCCATTGTTGAGCAGCACCATTCCAACTCCCAGCGAGGTAAGTAAACCGCTTGCAAAGGCATAAAAAGAAACGCGGACATTGTTTACAGTGATGGCAAAAAACATATTCATCTCTTCAGCTTCTTTATAAACAGCCAGCGGGTCTCCTCGGTCAATATTGCTGATGGTCATGTTCACGTAGGCATCTCCCATAATGTAGCGAACGAACGAAGGATCATTCATTGAGGATAAAACACCGATGCCAATAGCTACCGTAAATACGATAAAGCTGTAGAGTAATTCTTTCTGTTTGGTCGCGAAAAGCCCGGGCAGTTCCCGCGTCCAAAAGGTGATGAGGCGGTTGGTCTCTTCTTTTTTGGAGCGATAGATTTCATCATGTACGGCCACCGAAAGCTGATTCAGGTACTCTTCGGTTTTACTGCCGGGGTAATTTGCCTGTGCATAAGCCAGGTCGGCACTTAGCTCGATATAGAGATCGGCGAGTTTGTCGGGGTCATCCTGAGATTTATCCTTAAGCAGACTTTCAAACTCCTTCCATTTGTCTGCATTCTTCCGTAAAAAGGCAACTTCTCTCATTCAGTAAATTCACTTTCGTTTTAACATACATGAGCCTAACTTGGCGCTCGTTTGTGTGCAAGAAGATAACAAATCAAAACCAATACGAAACCACAGAAATCCCAATAAATCAGCATTATGGTAGGTATTGAAACCTCGCAACATGTAAAACTCAGTTATGAGCCGGCCGGTGTGGGTGAGCGCATCCTGGCCTTTTTCCTGGACGCCTTTTTTATCGGGATATACTACCTGGTCGTGATTTGGATCTGGGGGTATATGAATGATATCGGTCCCTCCTCAACCGGAAGCTTTGAGGATTCCGTTTGGGTGCTTTACATCGTACTCGTTCTTCCGCTGATACTCTATCATCTGGTATCAGAAGTGGTTTCCAATGGCTACAGTCTGGGAAAAAAGATTGTGGGAATCCGGGTGGTTAAAATTGACGGTACGCGTGCCAATCTTGGGGGGTATCTGGTTCGTTGGATGTTCAGGCTTGTGGAAATCTCAATGACAAGTGGCGTTCTGGCTTTTGTGGCTATTTTGCTGAATGGGAAGGGGCAGCGCATCGGGGATATACTGGGTAAGACCTGCGTAATCAAAGAACGAAAAAAAGTGAACCTGGATAACACGCTCTATTCGAAAGTGGCGGATGCTTATGAGCCCCGGTTTAAACAGGTTGCCGAACTCACAGATAACGATATTCGCATTATCCGGGAAGTGCTCGACTCCCGTTCTCATTACGACTATGACAACTGGTTCCTTATGCTTCAAAAAACCCGCAAGAAAATAGAAGACCGTTTAGGGGTAGAAGACCATGGAATGAGCGGAGATGAATTCCTGCAGACCGTCATTAAAGATTACAACGCCATTCACGGAAAGGGGTGATGGAACACGGATGAGGCGGATTTAGCTGATGTCCGCTGATTAAAGGTTTGTTTTCTTGTTATTCATGAAAAAGCGACCATCCGTACCATCAGTATTATCAGTGTTCCATGCGATGCTGGAGGAGGATAGAACACAGATGAAGGGATTGAGCAGATAATCGCGGAATGAAAGTGTGTTTTCTGTATTCTTCAACCAGTGATCATCCGTACCATCAGTATTATCCGTGTTCCATGCGATGTTGGAGGAGGATAGAACGCGGATGAAGGGATTGAGCAGATAATCACGGAATGAAAGTGTGTTTTCTGTATTCTTCAAACAGTGATCATCCGTAACATCGGTGTTATCCGTGTTCCATTATATGTTTATAAAAGTTTAGGATTATGATGTTGTGGGTCGGAAAAATAGGTAACCCATTTTGATATATCCCGTATATTCTCCGCTGATTAATCATTACCGTAAAAACTACTTATGCGCCATCTTCTTATTCACGCTCAATTCAGGATACTGCTATTCAGTTTAATTTTCACAACCGGTGCTTCTGCTCAAACTGCTGATACTCTTTTTTTCTCGATAGATATGACCGGGCCTGTTTCTGAAGGCTGGTTCGAGCCGGGTTCCGAAAAGGTTGGCATTCGCGGAGACCAGCCTCCGCTGAGCTGGGGAACGACCTATCAGGCTGCTGACCCCAATAAAGACGGTGTTTATGAAGTAGCTGTGCCCTTTAAACTAAATACTGATAGTCTGTTGGTTTCCTTTAAAATAAAAGTGGATGGAGTGGAGAACCCGGATGAAGGATGGCAGGCCGGGCGTAATCATGAAGTCATGATATATAAAGGAATGCAAAACAGCGTGGCGTTAGCATGGGGAGACCGGCCACCCGAAGCGCCGGTAACCATAACGGGGCATGTTGAGATTATCAGAGACTTTGAGAGTGAAAATCTGCTGCCCAGGGATTTATACATTTACCTTCCTCCGAACTATAAGGAAAGTGACCGGCGTTACCCGGTGCTATATATGCATGACGGTCAGGCTCTGTTTGATGCTTCTGAGATCGGGCAGGAATGGAAAGTAGATGAAGCTGCTGAAGAGCTGATCGGCTCCGGCGAAATTGCCCCGGTAATTATTGTGGGGATTGGAAATACGCAAGATCGCATTGATGAATACACCCCCAGCGAGCAAATTTGGAGACATGAACTGAAGCGAGTTTCACCTGCAGAAGTATCCTCACTTCCTGGTGTTTATTCCGGAGATTTTAAAACGGTAGAAGGAGACACCATCCGGTTCAGAACGAAAGCAGACACACTCTATGCCATGATTCCGGGCGGGGAATCCTGGCAGTCTCTGATCCCCAAAACTGAACATAGCTTTTACCTTCCTCAGGCTGGGATCACCTTTAGCTTTGAAGCATCAGAAGGCCAGGGCTATAAACTGATTGCAAGCAAGCCGTCAATAGGTGGTAAAGGGGATGTATATGGAGAGTTTATCCTGAATAAAGTGAAACCATTTGTTGATGAGAATTTCCGGACAAAACCGGGGAAAGAGTTCACCGCCCTGGGCGGTTCTTCACTGGGTGGGTTGATTACGCTATACCTTGGACTTGAATACCCGGATGTATTCAGCAAGCTGCTTGTGGTTTCTCCGTCCGTTTGGTGGGATGGAAGAATGATCATCAATGAAGTAGACGAATTAAAGGGCTCAACCGATCAACATATTTGGCTGGATATGGGAACCGCAGAAGGAGAGGGCGCGGTGGAAAGTGCGGAAGTTTTGCAGCAGATTTTGGTAAAAAAGGGATGGTCAGACGAAAACCTTCATTTTATTATCGAAGAAGGAGCGGCTCATAACGAGCGGGCATGGGCAAAACGAGTCCCTGACATGTTGCGGTTTTTATATTCAACGAGATAATTAGAAATGAAAGCAATTTTGCATGAACAGTATGGGGGACCGGAAATCCTCCAGGTTAGAGAAATAGAAAAGCCTGTTCCGGGGCCTAAGCAGGTTTTGGTTAAAGTGTTTGCATCAACAGTCAATAGAACGGATTGTGCAATTCTCAGAGCTAAGCCTTTTATCATGCGTTTCTTTCACGGACTAACCTCTCCTAAAATGAAGGTTCCGGGAACGGATTTTTCCGGGGTGATTGAAGCTACTGGTAAAGAAGTAACAGCTTTTGAGAAAGGTGATAAGGTATTCGGGTTTGGTGATTTGGGACTGGCGTCAAAGGCTGAATATTTAGTCATTAGTGAAGATGGATATATTTCTAAAATGCCCAAGAGCATTTCCTATGAAAAGGCTGCTGCATCAATGGAAGGAGCACATTATGCGTATAACTTTATAAATAAAGTGGAGCTGTCAGAAGGAGATAAAGTATTGGTAAATGGTGCCACCGGAGCTATTGGTTCAGCAATGGTGCAGTTACTGAATAGTATGGGGGTATCTGTTACAGCAGTTGGTAATACGAAAAATTTAGACCTGATGAAGTCCTTAGGGGCAGATGCTGTTGTAGATTATACCCAAGAAGATTTTACTCTGTTGGGTGATCAGTTTGATTTTATTTTCGACGCGGTAGGGAAAAGCTCTTTCGGCAGGTGCAAGCAAATTCTAAAGTCTGACGGAACCTACCTATCATCTGAGCTGGGGGCGTACATTCAGAACCCGTTATTGGCTCTGATAACGTCGGGTTCAAGTGGGAGAAAAGTGAAGTTTCCTGTTCCCGTAGATATACCTGGGTCCATTAAATTTATAAAAGGGTTGATGGAAGAAGGTAAATTCAACCCGGTGATTGATCGTATATATCAGCTGGATGAAGTAAAAGAGGCTTATAATTACGTTGAAACAGGAGAAAAAACCGGAAATGTGGTAGTAAAGATTAACTGATATGCTTCTCTAAACAAAAAAGCGGTCCACAAAAACGGCAATCCACACAAGAGGGAGATAGGCAATGGATGCAAACATCATCCTTTTGGCATTTGCCTTGGTTCGATCCATCCCAAACTTGATGGTGTAGAAAAGAAATCCTAATGCGAATATGAGCCCGGCCACAAGAAAAATCATCCCGGAAATATCAAACTGATAAAGAGCGAACGTGACCGGGAAGAGGGAAAGGGCGCAAATCAAAGACCAGAAAACAGTTTTATAGCCTTTTTCATCTTTGCGGGGCAACATCTTTAATCCGGCGCTGGAGTAGTCATCTTTGCACAACCAGGCAATGGACAGTACGTGTGGAACCTGCCAGAAAAACATAATCCCAAACAGCAGCCACATGCCTGGCTCGGCAATATTACCGGTTGCTGCAGCCCATCCGCCAACCGGTGGCAGGGCCCCGGGGATTGCTCCGATAGCAATATTAATCGGGGAAACTTTTTTCATAGGGGTGTAAACGCCGAGGTAAATCAGTGCGGTTGCAAAGGATACGGCACCTGCCACCGGGTTAACTAAGAGAATTAAGTACAATAAGCCTGAAAAAATGAGGCTCAGGGAAAAGATCATTCCGCTTTTAGAGTCAATGCGGCGATCGGGCAAAGGTCGTTTGGAAGTCCGCTTCATCAGGCCGTCGGAAGCACGCTCAATAAATTGATTATGAGCCCCGGTTCCTGCTGCTATCAGATAAGTACCAACCAAAGCGTGAATGAGCGTCACAAAATTGATGTTAGCTCCACTGCCAAGGATATAACCAACCAGCATACTAACCAGTACCGACATAGTAATGCCCGGCTTGGTGAGTTGGTAATAATCGGTAATAACATCCGTAAAAGATCTCTTGATGAGAATGTTATCTTCGGCTGAATTCATGTAAATTTGATAGGTCGAAATAAATACGTTTACAGACACCAAATTTAAATATTATTCCTCATACTTCACAGTATTTCAGCTATGAAATTGAACGCTTTTCAGAAAACAGCCATAACAACCGTTGCGGCTACTTTATTCTTAATTTTAGTGGGTGGACTTGTGCGAGCTGCCGGGGCAGGATTGGGTTGTCCCGACTGGCCTAAATGCTTTGGTATGTGGATACCTCCCACAAGTTTAGCCGACCTTCCGGCGGGTTTTGACGAATCCCAATTTAATGTGTGGAAGACCTGGATTGAGTATGTGAACCGGTTAGTGGGAGTTGTGATTGGCTTGCTGATTACGGCTACCTTTTTACTCTCCATCAGGTACAGAAAGGAAAAGCCAACAGTTTTTTACAGTTCCATTGCCGCTTTTGTGCTCGTTTTATTCCAGGGATGGCTTGGTGGAGTAGTAGTTAGAACCGGACTGCATGAAGGCTTGATAACCGCGCATATGCTTGTAGCTATGGTAATTGTGACGGTGCTCCTTTATGCAACCTTTGAGGCAACCAGCGACCTGTTTAAGATCAGGATTGAGGAAGGCTTCCGAAAGAAATTACTTTGGACATTGTGGGTATTATTCGGGCTTACTATGATCCAGCTGGTACTGGGAACTCAGGTTCGTGAGGCCATCGATGTAATAAAAAATGCACCGGTTGTTCCTCCCCGTGGAACCTGGCTTGAAAATATGGAAGGCGTATTCCCCATTCACCGAAGTTTCTCCTGGTTACTGGTAGTGGCTGCAGGGTGGCTGTTTTACCTGATGAAGAAACACAATGCGGAAGGATGGGTTAAAAAGCTTGGTGACCTGAATGTTGTGTTGGTATTTCTGCAGGTATTGATTGGTATAGGTCTCAACTACCTGGCAATGCCCAGAGTGCTGCAGGTTCTGCACTTAGTAGGCGTAGCCGTAATGGTATGTACTCAGTTTCTGATGATTTTGGTACTTAGAAGAGGGGAAGTTGTGATCAGTGATCAGTGATCAGTGATCAGTGATCAATGACCAGTGACCAGTGACCAACGATTAACGATTAACGATTAACGAAATGGGACTTGGAATTTGGAATTTGGAACTTGAAATTTAACCCCTATTACAATCTCTCCAGTAAGTCATTCAAAAAAACCTTGATCTCATTCAGGTCTTTACGAGCTTCGGCACTGAGGGGAGGGGCGTCTTTGATTTCGCCTTCACGTAAAATTTCCTGCACACCTTCGGAACTGTATTTTTTGTCGTGTAGTAGTTCTTTGATCTTGAAGATGAGGGCAAGTTCCTGCTCTTTATACACTCTGTTTCCGGCGCTGTTTTTCTTGGGGCTCAGCTCCGTGTAAGTCTTTTCCCAGTTTCGTAATACGTGGGGCTCAAGTCCGGTTAGCTTACTGACTTCTCCCATCGAGTAATACAATTTTTTCATAGCAGACAGAAAGTGTATTTTAGAACGTTTTTAATGGCGTGAAAGTAAACCATTTCTGAACATATATAAAAGAATACATTTTGGAAGATACACCATCAGAAAATAATATCGACATAAGTATCGTGGTTCCCGTTTATAATGAGGAGGAATCATTACCCGAACTGGAAAAGGCAATTAGCAAGGCATTATCGGCTGATTACAGCTATGAAATTATTTTTGTTGATGACGGCTCATCGGATAAATCATGGCAACAAGTTCTTACAATGGGAGCCAAGAAAGACTTCATTCATGGAATCGCACTCAGCCATAATTATGGGAAGAGCGTAGCCCTGCAGGCCGGCTTTGAGAAAGCACAGGGAAAATATGTTGTAACCATGGATGCTGATCTCCAGGATGATCCCAATGAAGTACCCGAGATGGTACAAATACTTAAAGACGGATATGATTTGGTGAGTGGTTGGAAAAAAGAGCGCCACGATCCTATTTCAAAAACCATCCCGTCCAAATTCTTCAATTTTGTTACCCGTAAAGTTGCCGGGATTGAATTGCATGATTTTAATTGCGGCCTCAAGGCGTACAGAGCTGAAGTAGTTAAGAATATCTATCTGTACGGAGAACTGCACAGATATATTCCCATGCTGGCAAAGCGGGAAGGATACACCCGGATTACAGAGAAAGTGGTTACGCACCACCCTCGCAAGTACGGCAAAACCAAATTCGGTCTGTCCAGGTTTATGAATGGATTTCTTGACCTGATTACGATTACTTTTGTGCAGCGATACTTACAAAAGCCCATGCACTTTTTTGGAACTGTAGGGGTGTTGTTACTCTTAGCCGGCGGCGGTATCAACCTGTATATGGCGCTGCTAAAGTTTGTATATGGGCAGGGTATTGGTGATCGTCCGCTCTTATTTCTCGGAATTTTGCTGATGGTGGTAGGTGTACAGTTTTTCTCAACCGGATTATTGGGTGAAATGATCAACAAAAACAATGTGAAGGATCAGAAACCGAGGATCAGAGAAGTTATTTAGCCGGTATAATTATCAGATTGCGGAAGCGTTTATATTGTGTCGTTCAACTTCAATCACCACACTTATGAACCTAAAAAGTAATCTGCTTTTCATTTCAACATTCCTGTTTATCCTGATGGCCGGGTGTGACGGAAGCATCTTTGATTCCAATAAAGATGTACAGATCCGGATACAAAATTCATCGGAGTACACCCTCGAAAATATCAGGGTTTCATTTCCTGACGAAGAAGTGAGTTATGGAACATTAGACCCGGCTCAGGGCAGCGACTACCGAAAGGTGAATAAAGCCTATCGCTACGCTTACATCGAATCAGAAATTGATGGAGAGAAAGCCATATTGCAACCGATCGATTACGTTGGGGAAGATTTTCTTGATGAAGGAAAATACACCTATCAGTTGTTTGTGTATGGTGAGTCAGGGCAAAGTGAACCAATGCGCTACTATCTTGGTTTAGAGCTGAAGAAAAACTGAAATTATCTGAAAATAAGAATGTAAAATCAGTCATTTACAGGCAGTTGATGTATTAACTTTTTGTTAAAAGCATCAAAATGTAGAAACTGACACTTGTCAGGTAATATATTTTTCCGTTATTTAGTTTCATCATAAATAAGGAGCGTCTTCATTATTGGGCGTCAACTCATCTGTTGGATTCAGAATAAGGTTTGCTCCTGATTTAGCTAAACTGCAATTTTTTAAAATTAACAGCCAATGGCTACGTCAGTATCGGTTCACTTATATTCATTTTGTCCAAAAAGTCATCAGCTTAAGCTGAAAGGTTCGTGCCATTCTTATCTTTGCCAGATCCTTTTCCTAAGTTTGGGCACCAGCTTTTTTTACCATTTTCAGGGATTCTTGGAACGCTATTTCGGCTAATCTAATCCCGACTGCTTCTGTAACGCATTTCATTTGAGGAAAAATATCTTCGAAAGGAATAATAAGCTGTTACCAATCAACGAACGGTCAACATCTTCCATCAAACGAACTAAGAAATAAAAACTATTAGTGGGTACGTACGCCCGCAAATTTTAGGTGTTTACTATGTCTGATAATAAACTTAAAAAACAACTTGGCCTCTACGATGTATTTGCCATCTGTACCGGTGCTATGTTCAGCTCCGGGTTCTTCTTGCTTCCGGGAATTGCGGCAGCCCAAACAGGGGAGTCGGTGTATTTGGCTTACCTGGCTTCCGGAATTCTGATTATACCCGCCATGCTCAGCGTTGCAGAATTGTCTACGGCTATGCCAAAATCGGGGGGAACCTATTACTTTCTGGACCGAAGCCTGGGTCCGATGGTAGGTACCATTGGCGGGTTAGGATCGTGGGTTGCCCTGATGTTTAAAAGCTCCTTTGCTCTTATTGGTATGGGAGCGTACCTGGCACTTTTTGTAGATGTTTCATTTACGATGCTCGCCCTTATACTGACTCTGATATTTGGGTTCCTGAATATTTTTGGAGCGAAAGAAACAACACTTCTTCAGAGAATATTGGTCACAGTATTGGTAATAATTATGGGGCTTTTCATCATACAGGGAGTCTCAGCTGCCGGGTTGGATATCAGCATATCGGATTCTGAAGATGGATTCTTTAGCAATAGCCTGCATGGTTTTATATCCACCATAGGACTGGTTTTTGTGTCTTATGCCGGGCTTACCAAGGTTACCAGTGTGGCTGAAGAAGTGAAGAATCCGGACCGGAATATTCCTCTCGGGATGATTCTTTCACTCACAACCGCCTCTCTGATCTATGTTGCCGGAGTGTATGTAATGCAGCAGGTTTTGACGGCAGAAGAGTTCTATTCAAGCCTGACACCAGTAGCCGATGCAGGAGCAAAATTCATGAACTGGTTACCCGGTTCAGGTGGCATGCTGCTCATCGTGGTTGCGGCTGTTGCTGCCTTTGCCTCAACCGGAAATGCCGGTATTATGTCTGCCTCACGGTATCCTTTCGCTATGTCGAGAGATAAGCTTATGAGCTCAAAGTTCAGCGATATCGGTAAGCAGGGCACTCCTTACTATGCCATTATCGTAACGGTAATTTGTATGATCCTGATTCTTTTGATTTTTGATGTGGAATCGGTGGCCAAGCTTGCCAGTGCGTTTCAACTTCTGCTGTTTGGGTTTATGTGTTTAGCGGTTATCGTAATGCGCGAAAGTAACATCAACAGTTACCGGCCGGGTTTCAGATCACCGCTATATCCGTGGGTTCAAATTGCCGGGATGTTAATCTCTGTTTGGTTGGTAGCAGAAATGGGAATCCTCGCGGTATCTCTTACCGGTTTTATTGTTGTGATGTGCGTGGCTTGGTACATCTACTATACAAAAGGCCAGATAAACCGGAGAGGAGCCATATTTCACGTTCATGAGCGATTGGGTAAGAAAAGGTACGATGACCTAGAGCTCGAGCTTTTGAACATCCTCAACGAGAAAAACACCGGGGAACATCTTTCATACAAAGAAACTATTGCCCGAAGCATTATTGTAGATGTGGATTCGGATAACACGAAAGTGGATGAATTGTTAAGAGAAGCCTCTGAAATTCTGTCTGGCCGGCTGAAGGTTGAAAAAAAGATGCTGTTGAATGAGCTAACTGAAAACTACAAGCATCGCTTCAATAAATTGAGCAGCGGGGTAATTTGCAGTCATCATGCGATGGCTAATGTTTCAGCTCCTGAATTGGTTGTTTTCCGAATTAAGCAATCGCTGGATCTTGAAATAACAGGAATTGACGGCAATGTGTATATGTACGCCATTCTCTTGGTCCCTGAAGAAGAGGAAGGATTGGATATCCGTTTGGTTGGGCATCTGGCTGAAATTGTTCAGTCATCCGGCTTCAAAAAGCGATGGATGCAATCCGGTAACAAACGCGAACTCAGGGAGTGCTTGCTGAGTGAAGGTCATTTTATCCAGTTGAAAGTGAATGAAAGCAAGCAGCTCATGGAATTCGCAGGTAAAAAAATCCGTGACATAAACCTACCGGGGTCAAGTTTGATCACCATTATTTACCGGGGAAGTGAACTCATCATCCCGCATGGAAATACCCTAATCAGTGAGGAAGATGAATTCCTGATGGTAGGCGATCCGGATGACATTAAAGAGCTGATGAGCAGTTAAACCAAATAAATAGTAAGTGGAAAGATGGAAGAGCAAACCACTAATAGAAAAGCCCTGTGAAGTGAAGTTCACAGGGCTTTTATGTGGTATGTACCGCGTACGGGATTTGAACCCGTGCTACCGCCGTGAAAGGGCGGCGTCCTGGACCCCTAGACGAACGCGGCATAAAATAAAGTCCATAAAAAAACCGTGGATGATGTGTCAATCCACAGCTAATATAAAAGGGAGCCCGATGGGATTTGAACCCACGGCCTCTAGGGCCACAACCTAGCGCTCTAACCAACTGAGCTACGAGCTCCATTAATAGTACCGCGTACGGGATTTGAACCCGTGCTACCGCCGTGAAAGGGCGGCGTCCTGGACCCCTAGACGAACGCGGCATTAATAAAAATTCAATAAGTCAAAAAAAGAGCAACTTGTGTAAACCTCTTTAGAGGCGACAGGCGGACTCGAACCGCCGTACGAGGTTTTGCAGACCTCTGCCTAACCACTCGGCCATGTCGCCTTAAGCAAAAGCTAAAAGCTAGTACGCCCGACAGGAGTCGAACCTGTAACCTACGCCTTAGAAGGGCGTTGCTCTATCCAGTTGAGCTACGGGCGCTCAACTTACAATATGTCAAAAAAACAAGATTTTCCGATCACAAAACCGAAAAATCTTTCTTTAGTCGGGGAGACAAGATTTGAACTTGCGACCCTTCGCTCCCAAAGCGAATGCGCTACCGGACTGCGCCACTCCCCGTTCTTCGAAAGACTCCAAATATAGGACTTATTTCAGACGGTTGCCAAATGAATAAATTACTTTTTTCTAAAAATTGGCATTTATTTAGGGAGATCTTTCAGGATAGCTGTAACGTAGTTTTCCCAGCTCATATTCTCAGCAGATTTCCGAACATTTTCTGCAGGAAGTGGATGCTCGATAAATTTAAGCATTTGTTCTGCCATGGAGTCAATATTGCCGTCTTCAGCCAGGTAACCGTTAAAACCATCTTTAATGGTTTCCGGGAAATGTCCGACATTGGTGGCCAGAATGGGCAATTCAAAATTATAGGTCAGTGATTCCACCCCGGATGGAGTTGCGGTGAGGTAGTAGAGCACACTGCAGTCACTTACCTGAAAGTATTTATTAACGTCTTCGTTGGGGATGAACTCGTTTTTAACCACGGTGCTTTCTTCTAACCCTAATTCTTCAATCAGTTGGAGGGGGCGGTAATCCTGTTCGCTTTCCTTGTTCTTGAGAAACAACTTTTGAGCGACAGCAAATAAACCACGCTTAATTTTTGTGGTGATTTTTGACGTATCCAGGGTAGCCCAGAATTCTTCTCCGCAGATCAGTAAAGAGACATCATCCCGCTGATCGGCAACTTGTTTGAAGGCTCGAATGGCGTTATGTAATCCCTTGTATTTTCGAATGAATCCAAAGAAAAGAAAAACATGCTTCTTTAAGCCCAGTTCTTTCTTGAACGCTTCCGTGTCAAAGTCGGGATCCGGTTCATATAAGTCATAAACCGGGTGAAATAGCTTAATCACTGTGGTGGCTTCAGATTCCGACCGTTCGCCGGTTTCATTGACGGTGAAATCTCGGTTGGGATAAAGGGCCTTCAGCTCATCCACCGTTTTATAGGCGTGAGTGATATAGGTGTCGGCATGTTTGATGCCTCTTTTTGTGAGTCGCTCATCGATGGTGCTGTCTTCTTTCTGAACCACAAAATGTAAGTCAAAAATGATTTCTGCCCGGCAATGTTTCTTCAGCCATTTGGATATTGATCCCATGGGTATTCCCTGAATAGAAATCGCCCATTGAAAAATGACTTTATCCGGTTTCAGCGATTTGATGTATTTTGCCGTTTCTTTCCAGCTGAAAGGATTGTTGTAGTTGGTGATATACTTCACCTTTATACGCGTGCCTTCCAGAAAATCGGATTGGCTGGATTTATCTACAAACTCCCGTGGAATGATTGACGGATACTGATTGGTCCACGAAACAATGTGGACTTCATTATCCGGATCTTTGTCCAGCGTTTTAGCCAGCGAGGTGTTGTAGTTGGAAATCCCGCCTTTAAATTTTGGTCCCGGCCCGAAACATACAATTTTAGCCATCAGCTTAAGCGTATTTTTCTACGGCAACGTCATAAACGCGACGCATCCCTTCCCGCAGAGATAGTTTGGGCTTCCAGTCGAGTTCTTCATTCACGTAGCTCATATCGGCATATCGGGAATGTACGCCTACCGGTTTATCCAGTAATTTTTTGATTTCAGGATCATAACCGGCGAATTCAGTGAAAATCTCGATAATTTCAAGGAAGGTGATCAATCGGCCACTACCTATATTAATAGCCCGGCCATCGGTAATTCTTTCCATCGCGTGGAGGGTGCAATCCATTACGTCTTCAATATGCACAAAGTCGCGCCCTTGTTGTCCGGTTCCCCAAACTTCAAAAGGATCTTCTTTGAGAGCGGCACGACGAGCGATAGCCGGAATAGGATAGGATAGATCCTGGTCTTCTCCGTAACCTGAGAATGGCCGGATGCAAGTAACAGATACTCCATAGTATTTAGCAGCAATGTGCGCGAGATACTCACCGGTTAATTTAGACCAGCCGTACGTCATATCGGGCTGACCCATATTTTTGAAATCGATATCACTTTCACTCAGTGCAATGGCATCTTCTTCGGTTTGAAGGTCAACCGGGTAAGCCGCGCTGGAACTTGGATACAGAACACGATTGGGTTTTTGACGGCATACCCACAGAAAGAATTCTGCATCAATAGAAAGGTCGAGGGCCACAAGCATGGGGTCGCCATCAATTTTTGCTCTTCCACCCACAATGGCTGCAAAGTGAAATACATCTTTGAAACGGGTTACGTCCAGCCCGTAAGTGTCTTTGATGTGGTTCTCGTTATCCAGCATGGCCCGGATAAAATAGCGGGCATCCTGCTTCAGGAATACCATGCGCTCATCATCCCCGAAAAACTCGAGTCCGTTTTCTTTACGGGCCGGAGTGCCATCCGGAAGCCAGTCAGAAGGGTGAGTGCCGACGGATAAATCATCAATAAAAAAGATGGTATCGTCAGTGGTTTTGTGAAGTCGTTTTACAAAGTTTCTTCCGACGAATCCGCATCCGCCTGTAATTAGATGATAGCCCATATAAAGAGTTTGTTTTCAGATTTTTGCTGAAGATATGAATTTTGAGAAAAAGCCTTTGAAAAAGAAGAAATATTGTTGAAAAATCCCGTTCTTTGCAGTGCATTAAATCAAAAATCACCCATGAAATATACTATTCCCTTTATTGTTTTTACATTGGTTTCTGTTACGGCTTTTTCACAGTCGCTTCGCATATCCGAATCATCTTCCACCCGCAGTAACAGTGCCGGTGAATTTACGGTAGCCGGACATCAAATCAGCATGACCAAAACCTCTCTTGGTTTCACATCAGGAGCTGCTTCTTCCGACCTGAATTCCCTTACGGCTTTATCCGGAGCATTGGGCATAAACGGCATTACCGTTTATGAAGGTGGTGGTAAGGAATTGTATAATTCATCCGCTTATGAACTTCAGTCAGGTGACAATTCAGCAAAAGTCTATGTAAAGCCGAATGGCGGATTTATTGTTCGCGAGAATATTGCCAATTTCCTGTTTTTTGATGAATCGGGAAGCATTGAACAATCGATTTCCAATAGCTCTCAAAGTACAGAAGGTGAATCGGTTTCAGAGCTGGCTGCCGACCCTGCTTTTAAAACCGTGGTTTTGTATAACCCCAAGATAGTTCGTGATCAGATCGAAGGATCCCGTGCACGTATTGTTAAGCCGAACTGGACAACCACTGATATTTTTTACAGCGGAGATCGTGCTATACGTTTCGTTAAAGTTTCTGAGGATGGTCAGTTTATAGCCGTTGTTTCTTACAAAGACGGTGAAGACGATAAAGTTGATGTGATGGATCGTTTTGGAAATGAACTTGAGACTTTTTCCTTTAATCAGACGGTAGCTGATCTGAGGTTTTCTAAAGATGGAGAATTTGTAACGATCCGATCTAATAGCAGGGTGGGAGTGTATTCTTTGATTGACGGAGAAAGAGAAGGAAGCACGAGCTTCCGTTCTATGCTCCATTTCGCGGAATATGTACCGCAAGACAACACGATCATTGCCTTAACCGCCGATATAGCCGGTTCAGTATTATCGGGAGTGGAATTTCATGCCATCAATGTAGAAGCAAGAGCCATTGAGCGTCAAGACTACAACGGGCAGTTGGGTATCTCTGATTTGCTTTCTGTGAGCTTAGATCGTACCGGTTCGAATAGCTATTCTTTAACCGGATTGAGTAAAGCGCTTAACCTGAGCGTTAGTTTTTAATCTAATCTAATATCTCTGAACCGTCATCGCGGGCTTAGACCCGCGATCTCCTTAATCCGGGCTTGGGAGAATTAGTATCAAGTAAGCATTAATTCCGGAAAGTGTACTCAATAAAAAAGCCGGTACATATATTATGCACCGGCTTTAGTTTCTTTAAGAAGAATCTCAGCTTAAGCTTCTTTCGGCTTTTCTGATGTATCCTCTTCTTCCTTAGCTTCTTCGCCGTTCTCGCTTTTGGAGGCAGAAGGTTCCGCTTCTTTCCAGTCGAACTCGAGTCCGTCACGAGAGTTGTTCATCTTAATCTTGATGAGAGAACCTTCATTATGTTCGTTCTCGAGCAACTCTTCGGCTAAAGGATCTTCGATATACTTCTGGATAGCACGCTTCAGTGGTCGTGCTCCGTACTTCTGATCGAAGCCTTTATCAGTGATGAATTCCTTGGCAGCTTTGGTCACTTCAATTTCATAACCCAGCTCCTTGATGCGCTTGAAGAGATCTTCATTCATCAGGTCGATGATTTGGAAGATATCGTCTTTCTCGAGCGGACGGAATGTAATCACGTCATCGATACGATTCAGGAATTCAGGATTGAATACCTTTTTAAGAGCATCCTGGATGGTTGATTTCATCTTAGCGTAATCGAAAGCAGAGTCATCAGTATCAAAACCGATGCCTTTACCCATATTCCGTATATCACGTGCTCCAATGTTGGAAGTCATAATGATAATCGTATTACGGAAGTCAACGCGACGGCCGAGGCTGTCGGTCAGGATTCCATCATCCAGCACCTGTAGTAAGATGTTGAATACATCCGGATGGGCTTTTTCAATTTCATCCAGAAGAATAACGCTATATGGCTTACGGCGTACTTTTTCAGTGAGCACTCCGCCTTCTTCATATCCAACGTAGCCCGGAGGAGCTCCTACCAGTCGGGAAACGGAGAACTTCTCCATATACTCACTCATGTCGATGCGAATGAGTGTGTCTTCTTTATCAAATAAATACTTGGAAAGAACCTTGGCCATTTCTGTTTTACCAACACCGGTCGGCCCGAGAAATATGAATGAACCGATGGGTCGGGTTGGATCTTTCAGTCCGGCGCGGGTACGCTGGATAGCTTTGGTCAATTTCACAATTGCTTCGTCTTGTCCAATCACCTGGCCGCTCAGCTCTTTCTTCATCTTGAGCAGTTTCTGGCCTTCTTTCTGGGTGATTTTGTTAACAGGAACGCCACTCATCATGGCAATTACGGAAGCAACGTCTTCTTCATTAACATCATAAACAATGTTTTCAGACTCTTTTTCCCACTGGCGTTGAGCAACTTCAAGCTCTTCAATCAGTCGTTTTTCTTTATCACGGAGACGGGCAGCTTCTTCAAAGCGCTGCTTTTTCACCATCGAGTTCTTCTCTTCGCTGGTGGTCTCAATTTCCTCTTCCAGATCAATGATGTTCTGCGGAACCGTGATATTGGATAAGTGAACACGAGCCCCGGCTTCATCTAAAGCATCAATGGCTTTATCGGGGAGGAAGTGATCGGATACATATCGATCGGTGAGTTTCACGCACGCATCAATCGCGTCATCAGTGAAGCGAACGCTGTGGTGTTTCTCATACTTGGGTTTAATCTGATTTAAAATCTCTGTGGTTTCTTCCGGTGTTGTCGGGTCAACCATTATTTTTTGGAAACGCCGCTCCAGTGCACCGTCTTTTTCAATAAACTGACGGTATTCATTCAGGGTAGTGGCACCAATAGCCTGAACATCACCACGCGCAAGGGCTGGTTTAAGCATATTGGATGCATCCAGCGATCCGCTTGCTCCACCGGCTCCAACAATAGTGTGAAGTTCATCAATAAACAGAATAACATCGTCTGTTTTTTCGAGTTCAGTCATTACCGCTTTCATGCGTTCTTCAAACTGACCCCGGTATTTTGTGCCTGCTACCAGTGCAGCCAGATCCAGGGCAATAACGCGCTTATCATAGAGAACGCGTGATACTTTGCGTTCTATGATGCGAGTTGCCAGTCCTTCAGCAATGGCGGTTTTACCAACACCCGGTTCACCAATAAGCACCGGATTGTTCTTTTTACGGCGACTCAGTACCTGTGCCACACGTTCAATTTCTTTTTCACGACCGATGATTGGATCGAGGCGACCTTCTTCAGCCATCTCGGTAAGGTCACGGCCAAAGTTGTCGAGTACTGGTGTTTTTGATTTTTCCATTTTCTTTTCCCTTGAGCTCCCTGATCCGGAACCGGATCCTTTGGATGTAGAAGCACTCGCAGTCATAGACGAGGAATCGCTATGGTCATCACGAGATTTTCCGGATATGATAAGATCCAGTTCTTCGCGAACTGCATCGTAAGATATGCTGAACTGTTGCAGTATTTGTGCAGCGATATTTTCATCATCTCTCAAGAGAGACAACAGAAGGTGTTCGGTGCCGATGGTATCACTTTTGTAAAGCTTAGCCTCCAAATAAGTGATCCGTAGTACTTTTTCGGCTTGTTTGGTGAGTGGAATGTTGCCAACCTGTACAGATCCACCGGTTCCTCGAACGGTGTCTTCAATGGTCTTTTTTAGTTTGAAAAGATCACAATCCAGGTTTTTGAGAATCCGGACTGCCACTCCATCACCTAACCGTACGATACCTAATATTAAATGCTCCGTTCCGATATAATCATGCCCTAACCGTAAAGCTTCTTCACGGCTAAACTGAATTACATCTCGAACTTTGCTTGAAAAATTTCCCTCCATCTGACGAGTTCCTTAAATAATTGCTAAATAAATCTGTGAATATTCAGATAAAAAAACGTGTGAAACACTGCTTTAGTTCATTACTACTCGAAGGTAGTAGCGCGGAAAAGTAAATGCAAACTAAATGCGAATCGCTGAAATTAAAATAACGATTTGCCGGTCATTTCTTTTGGTTGCTCAATCCCCATAAGCTTTAGGAGCGTAGGGGATACGTCCGCTAGTATTCCGTCGCTTAAGCTGATTTCTTCCGGATAATTAACAATAATAACCGGTACCAGAGCGGTAGTATGCGCCGTGTGCGGACTTCCATCTTCCTTAATCATGCAGTCGGCATTGCCATGATCTGCAATTATGAGCGAGCGATAACCGTGTTTGTTTGCGGTTTCGATCACGCGCTCCAGTTGTTTATCGACCGTTTCTACAGCTTCTATAGCGGCTTCCATCACACCGGTATGGCCAACCATATCGGGATTGGCAAAATTGAGCACAACAAAATGATGTTTTTCAGTTGAGAGCTGCTCGCACAAAGTGTCCGCAACCTGCTCTGCGCTCATTTCGGGTTGAAGGTCGTAGGTGGCTACCTTCGGGCTTGGAATCACGATTCGTTCTTCTCCCTTGTTCGGAGTTTCCACTCCGCCGTTAAAGAAATAGGTCACGTGCGGATATTTTTCCGTCTCTGCAATTCGAAATTGTCTCAGTCCCTGATTACTGATCCATTCACCCATGGTATTTGAGAGTTCCTGCGGGGGATAGGCTACCCGTGCAAACTCAAAAGTTTCATCATAGGAAGTAAAGGTGGTGTAATGAAGATCCAGGTCTTCCACCTCAAATTCACTGAACCCGTCTTCATTTAAAGCTCGGGAAATCTGACGGGCCCGATCACCACGAATGTTATAGAAAATCACCACATCACCTTTCTGTATGCGTGATTCGGGGCTATCATCCAGCAAAATCGGCTTTATAAATTCATCGGATACCTTTGCCTCGTATGAAGCTTTAAAACCTTTGGAGGCCGACTCAAATTTCTCTCCTTCTCCATGTACAAGCAGGTCGTAGGCCAGCTTGATACGCTCCCAGCGGTTATCCCGGTCCATAGCGTAATACCTTCCTATGATGGAAGACAGCCGGCCAACGCCAACTTCCTGTGCTTTGGCCTCAAACTCTTTTGCGTATTCAATTCCACCGTTAGGGGAGGTATCACGCCCATCGGTGAAAGCATGCACGTTTACATTTTCGATGCCATGCTTTTTGCAGAGCTCGAGTAAAGCAAACAGGTGTTCGTTATGGCTGTGAACGCCCCCGTCAGAAAAAAGACCCATAATATGGATCTTGTTCCTGGACTTGGCTTTTTCTACAGCCTCCAGCAGTTCTTCGTTCTCAAAGAACGAACCGTCTTTAATGGCTTTATTGATTCGGGAAAGTTCCTGCCATACGATTCTGCCGGCACCTATATTAAGGTGTCCGACTTCAGAATTTCCGAATTGACCATCGGGGAGACCTACATTTTCTCCACTGGCAGAAAGTTTGGCGTGCGGATGATTTTGGAAAAGGGAGTCGATGAAAGGCGTGTCAGCTTTATCCACTGCGCTGACATCTGGGTTTTCAGCCAACCCGAATCCATCTAAAATGACGAGTAGAGCTTTCGATTCGGCGTTGGCCATCCAGCTATATCTTTATAGGTTGTTAACGTATTTAGTTAACTGAGCTTTTTTGCGGGCTGCGTTATTCTTGTGAATAATACCCTTCACACTCATACGGTCGAGGTACGATACAGCTTCTTTTAAAGCTTCTTCGGCTTTGGCTTTATCTTCAATCTCGTACACGTTCTTAACCAAAGATCTCATTTTAGACTTTCGGCTTCGGTTATGATCTCTGTGTTTTTCAGCCTGTCGTACTCTTTTTTTGGCTTGTTCAGTTATTGGCATTGCTAATATGCTTTTGAAATTATCTTTTCCCCGGATTTTTCCGAGAAACCAAAATTAAGAGTTATGAAAATATTAAACAAGAAATGATTGAATAATTAACAGGATAAGTTTAATTTAGCTGATCTGTTATGATAGTGGTAATTGATGGACCCGCAGGATCGGGCAAAAGTTCAACAGCAAAGGCCGTAGCGGCCAACCTTCAGATTCAATTTCTTGACTCCGGAGCGTTGTATCGCGTTGCTACCTTGTTATACCTGGACGTTAATAAAGATTTACCACAGTTCTTTGACACACTGAGAGAAAGTGAGATTAGCTTTCACTTCAAGAATGAAAAGTTTCATGCGTATTTAAATGGTCGTGATGTTAGCGATCAGATAAGAAGCATGGAAGTTTCTGAGCATGTAAGTGAGGTGGCTTCTAACCCGGATGTGCGCGCACATATAAATGATTTAATGCGCGAAGTTGTTAAAAGCGATATATACATCGCCGATGGAAGGGACTTAGGAACCGCTGTTTTCCCGGACGCAGCCTTAAAGTTTTTTATGGTTGCCGATTTGGATACACGAGCACAGCGAAGATATCAGGAAGTGAAAGCTCAGGGCAAAGATGTGACGCTTGAAGAAGTGAAGCAAAACATTGCCGGGCGGGATGAGAAAGACTCTAACCGGGATTCTGATCCGCTCAAAAAAGCCGATGATGCCATTTTGGTGGATACATCCGAAATGAGCTTTGAGGAGCAAGTCGCTTTCATCAGTGAAAAAATAGAACGATTGATATCAACACAGAAAAACAATTAACCATAAACTTATCCCACAATTGAAAGTCAATTGTGAGGTAAACCAATAACCAAACATAATGACTGACGAAGTAAAACAAGAACAAGCAGAACAAGAAACAGCTGAAAACACGGCTGAGGAAACAGCAGTAGCTGAAGCGGAAGAGCAAGTACAAGAAGAAACTACAGCCGAAGAGCAAGCCGCTGAAGAGAGAAAAGAAACAATGACTCATGTGTACTCCGGAGACGTGGAAGGAGAGGTGTACAATCTTGAAGACCTCCAGCGTCCATCCGATGAATACTCCGATGATGAGTACAATGAGATGGTGGATATGTATGAAGACACCCTCAATGAAATTGAAGAAAAAGAAATTGTACACGGCCGTGTTGTCTCAGTAGATGAGAAGTACGTTGTTGTAGATATCGGTTTCAAGTCTGAAGGTATCATCCAGGTAAATGAGTTTTCTAACGAAGCTCTGGAAGCAATGGAGCCCGGCGATGAAGTAGAAGTATTCCTTGATCGCGTTGAGGACAAAGAAGGACAGTTAATTCTATCCCGCCGTAAAGCAGATATCCTGAAAGCATGGGAGAAAATTGAAGCTTCTCATGACGATGGTGATATTATTGAAGGATATATCAAGCGACGCATTAAAGGTGGTATGGTTGTAGATGTATTAGGCATCGACGCATTCCTGCCCGGTTCTCAAATCGACGTACGACCTGTACGTGACTTCGACGCCTATGTAGGCAAAACCATGGAGTTCCAGGTTGTTAAGCTGAATATGGCTGCTGAAAACGTGGTTGTATCTCACCGTGCTCTTATTGAGTCTGATCTTGAAGAGCAGCGTGAAGAAATTCTCGAAACCATCGAAGCCGGTCAGGTTCTCGAAGGTGCTGTTAAAAACATTACTGACTTCGGTGTATTCATCGACCTTGGTGGTGTTGACGGACTGCTTCACATTACGGACCTCTCTTGGGGACGTGTTGACGATCCGCACGAGATTGTACAGCTCGACCAGCGCATGAACGTTGCTGTTATCGACTTTGACGAGAAAAGTAAACGAGTATCTCTGGGTCTGAAGCAACTTCAGCCACACCCATGGGACGCTATCAACGAGAAGTTCCCTGAAGGAAATAAAGTACAGGGTCGCGTTGTTTCTATCGCTGATTACGGTGCATTTATTGAGCTCGAGAAAGGTGTTGAAGGTCTGATCCACATTTCTGAAATGTCGTGGACACAGCACATCAAGCATCCGTCTCAGTTAGTTGAGAAAGATGACATCGTAGAATGTATTGTTCTGAACATCAACGAAGAAGAGAAGAAAATTTCTCTTGGTGTTAAGCAGCTTGAAGATGATCCATGGGCAGACATCCTCGATCGTTTCCCTGTTGGATCCAAGCACACCGGCGTTGTTCGCAACCTTACCAACTTTGGAGTATTCGTTGAGCTCGAGCCCGGTATTGACGGCTTGATTCACGTTTCTGACCTGAGCTGGACTGAGAAAGTTGACCATCCAAATGAAGTGGTTGACAAAGATCAGGAAATCGAGGTTGTAATTCTTGGTGTTGACTTCGACAACCGTCGAATCACCCTTGGCCACAAGCAAGTGGAAGACAACCCATGGAAACAATATGCAGAAGAGTACGCACCGGGTAACACCGTTGAAGGTGAAGTTGTTAAAACTACCGACAAAGGCGTATTCGTGAAACTTCCATTAGGTGCTGAAGCATTCTTAAGCTATGCCAAATCAACCGAAGCCGAATACAAAGAAGGCGACAAAGTTGAAGATGCATTTGTTCTGAACTTCGATGAAGGAAACAAAAACATCGAATTGAGTCAGCTTGATTCTGACAAGAACAAAGCCAAGAAAGCCAAGAAAAAAGTTGAAAGTGCTAACACAGAAACCGGTGCTCCAACACTCGGTGAAATGTCAGGCCTAGCAGCTTTGAAGAAAGACATGGAAGAAAAAGAGAAAGCCGAAGCTCAGAAGAAAGCGGATGCTGCCAAAGCCAAGAAGAAAGAGGCTGAGGATGAAGCAAAAGCTGAAGAGACAGAGGACGAATCTTCTGACGAAGAAGAATAATTCTCGAATAGCTTTCTAAAAGTTATTAAGCCTCGTTCATTAAGTTGAACGAGGCTTTTTTATTGGAATAGAATTTTTAGATTATGATTATTGGAAGCCAAAGCTTCCCGGATTGAGTTAGGAGGCGTGAATCTTAGTTACTAGATAAAATTGGTACTATGAAAATTATATTGAGAGTATTACTAATAATTTTACTGTCTTCATGTAGTAGAAATGATGTTTTTAATGGTGGTGTTGTTGCCTCTTTTTCACAAGATTTTAAGAATTATGCTACTTTTGGAGAAAACATAGGAGAGGATTTAAATAAAGTTCACTTCCAATTATATAGTATTCCAGATTCTCTTAGTAAGATCTATTTACAGAGGGACTCGTTAATGAGGTTAGCTGTTGAAGGTGATGCCGAAAGTTTAAGCGTCATAAGTAAAAACAGTTGGGATGAAGGTTTTTCAGTTGATGTTTCAAAGTTTACGATACTTAAAGAATATACTATTGAAGTACCGTCAAAATTTTATGGTCATAGTTATGAAAAAATGATCTGGGACAAGAATGAAAGTTTAGTTTATTTGCCAAACTTAGATATTACGATTCAATATTAGGGATTGATTTAATACTCGTATCGAAATTTATGCTTTCCGAACTGAGTTAGGACGATGAACCTTTGAAACTAGCTAATATCGTCCTTCGCAAATCGGTCGTTCGATCTTTCACAAATCAACAAGAACTGCGATTAACTGATGGACCGAACGTCCGATTTTTGAATTTTTCGGGGAGTAGAACGGGTTAGTTAATTAAAAAAGTGTCAGAAATAGAACAGGGAGATCGCCACGTCGAAATACTAAGAGATTTAAGGTAGGCATGTGGGCTCCTCGCGATGACTCATTGAATAAAAAAAGGCGCCAACCGGCGCCCTTAAAATTCAATGTTCTGAATTCAATGTTGAATGTTCAATATTCCTACGGAACCTGAACGTTGTTCATGATCTTCGTCACAATATCTTCCGGAGTGATGTCCTCGGCTTCCGCTTCAAAAGTAGGGATAATGCGGTGCCTTAATACATCCATCGCTATAGTCCGCACATCTTCCGGTGTAACGTACGCACGGTGCTCCATAAAAGCTTGCGCCCGGGAGGCAAGGTTCAGGTTGATAGTGGCTCGCGGAGAGGCTCCAAAGCTTATTAAATCCTCAAGATCATCCAGGTTGTAGTTTTTTGGTTTACGGGTGGCAAAAACCAGGTCAACGATATATTGTTCCACCTTCTCATCCATATAAATTTCGTTGATGGTAGCACGAGCCTCTAAGATTTTGGCAGGACTCACCACTTTATTTAGTTCTTCCTTTTTGCCGGTTTTGGCCTGCTGACGCATAATCAACATTTCCTCTTTTTCGGTCGGGTAGTCAATTTTCAGCTTCAGCATAAAACGGTCGACCTGTGCTTCCGGCAGCGGATACGTTCCTTCCTGTTCCACAGGGTTTTGAGTAGCCAGTACCAGGAAAGGTTCATCCAGCTTAAAAGTATTCTCACCAATGGTAACCTGCTTTTCCTGCATGGCTTCGAGGAGTGCACTTTGTACTTTAGCCGGAGAACGGTTAATCTCATCCGCCAGAATGATGTTCGCGAAAATCGGGCCTTTTTTAACCAGGAACTCCGCTTCTTTTTGATTGTAAATGAGCGTACCGATCAGGTCGGCAGGGAGAAGGTCGGGCGTAAACTGAATGCGCTGGAAAGCGGTATCCAAAACCGTAGCCAGGCTGGAGACCGTCAGGGTCTTGGCCAGGCCGGGAACTCCTTCAAGCAGTACGTGTCCGTTGGTCAATAACCCCACCAACAACCGGTCAATCATATACCGCTGCCCGATAATAACTTTGTCTAACTCTTTTCGAATGTCTTCAATAAAGGCGCTGTTCTTTTCGATTTTCTCGCCCAGCGCTTCCATGTCAATTGCGTATTCGCTCATTTCGTAAATTCTTTTTTTAGTATTAGCTGATGATATGATTATTTTCTCGCCTTCAAAAAGTGAACAAATATAATAAATGGACGTTTTACAATCTTTTTTATTAGGACTCATCCAGGGAATCACAGAATTTCTTCCTATCAGCAGCTCGGGGCATCTAGTATTAGGTAAATACATTTTGGGCGGTGACCTTGAAGCCGGCATTACCTACGAGGTCGTAGTTCACTTTGGGAGCTTGTGCGCCATTCTGCTCTACTACCGGAAACTATTGGGAGATTTACTGATGTCGGGAGTAGGATTTCTGAAAGCACCGACTCAGAAGAAGGAAGATCCTCAGGTAAAACTGATCGGTTTCATTTTGGTGAGTATGATTCCTGCCATGGTAATTGGATTCACTATGAAAGATTATATCGAAGAAATATTTATGGATCCCTTGCTGGTTTCAATCATGTTAATGGTAACCGGCTTGATTTTGTTTCTAACCCGATTTGCCGGAGACACTACGAAAAACATTAATCTTCCCAAAAGCTTTATAATTGGATTGGCACAGGCCTTTGCCATGATTCCCGGTGTGAGCAGAGCCGGCTCAACCATTTCAGTCTCTTTGTATTTAGGAGTGAAGAGGGAAGAAGCCGCCAACTTTTCATTCCTGATGGTGATTCCGGTAATAGCCGGAGCCATGCTGCTTCAGTTCAAGGAGATGATGGAAGTAGGTGTGAGTGACGCCCAAATGATAAGCCTGGTGGTTGGATTCCTGACCTCATTTATTTCCGGGTATTTTGCATTGAAGTACCTGATCATGATACTCAAGAAAAAAGGATTTCATTATTTTTCATATTACTGCTGGTTGGTAGGCGGTGCCGGACTCATCTACTTCATTATCTGATGTTTTTTGGAATAAAATTCATTAAATCGAAAAAATAGCGCCGTCAGTTCTTGAAGCCGGAAGCAAATATGGCTACCTTTGGCGCTCACAAAACAGATTATTTATGATCGTTTATTTTTTCATCATGTTAGCAGTCTTAGCCATTGGTTCTGCCCTGGCTATGGTCATCAACAAAAATGTCGTAAACAGTGCCTTGTTCCTTGTTTTGAACATGGTTTCACTGGCCGGAATCTTTCTGATACTGAATGCTCAGTTCCTGGCGGTTATTCAAATTCTGGTATATGCCGGAGCCATCATGGTATTGTTCCTGTTCGTAATCATGTTACTGAATGTGGAAGATGAAGAGAAGTTATTTGACAAATTCCGCGTGAAATATTTGCTGACGTTTTTATTAGCAATGGTAGTGATGGGGCAAATTTTTTACAGCCTTGCCGGAGTTACAGACATGCTCCCACAAATTTCCGAGCAGATGGCTACTATAGGAACGGTGGAAGCTGTTGGTGATGTGCTCTACACCGATTACCTGCTGCCATTCGAACTGACGGCCGTTTTACTTACCGCAGCCGTAGTTGGGGCATTGATGATTGCACAGCATAAAATTAAAAGAACAGACGAGATTTAATTATGGTTGGAATTGACTGGTTTTTAGGATTAAGTGCGATCATGTTCACCATTGGTATTATTGGTGTACTGGTTCGGCGTAATGCCATTGTAATTTTTATGTGTGTGGAACTGATGTTGAATGCCGTGAACTTATCGCTGGTTTCTTTTGCCAGCCACCATGGAAATATTGACGGTCAGGTGCTTGTATTTTTTGCCCTGGCTGTAGCAGCTGCTGAAGCTGTGGTAGGGTTAGCTATTATCATTGCCATTTTCCGGAATAACCTTACGGTGGATGTTGGCAAGATTAACTTACTGCGCTGGTAGTAAACCGATTTTATACGACACAACAACCTTTTGTGTTGTTTTGGTTAAAGCCTTCCTGATTTCAGGAGGGCTTTTTTATGTAGATAAGTTTGTAGAAAGATGGAAGAGTTACTGAAGGCAGGGGAAGGAAATTGCTAATTGGTCCAAGCGGACGTTTGAACCAGTTGGACCAGTCGGGCGACAATTGAACCATTTGTGATGGATACGCGAATCATCTTGGTACTCATTAAAAACAACCTTTCAGCGTCCGCAGGTCCTGGAAGCGTTGCGTTGGCTTGGCTGGATATCGGTGAGCTTAAACGACCGGCGAACACTCCAAGGTCCTACGGACGCTTGGAGGTTCTTTCTTTTTTAACTCATACTGGGTGTGAATACTAAAGTATCGAACTTAGAGACTCTCCAAAAAAAAACTCAATCAGAATAAATATCCGGCGGTGACATAGATTCCATACTCTTCTTCTGAGAATCCGACATCTGTTCTGAGTATGAAGTCTTCCGTGAAGAAGGATGCAGTAATACCGAAACCGTATGTATATTTTAGGTCGTTTACGATGGTATCAACAGATTCGCCATTCGGGAACGTCCGGCCGATGTCGGTGAATAAGGATACACCGAACTTCGAGGTGATAGACGGAATTTCAAAAAGCCAGGTTCTTAATTCTGAATTCAGCAGGACAGAGTTGTCATCCCGGAATCGGTACTCGGGATATCCACGCATCATATCTCCGCCACCCAAGGCCGGCATTTTCCAGTAGGGTACCGTTCCGGAGGTGTGTTTAAATGAGAGCCGGTTTGCAAAGGTGATTTCACGCAGAAGGGTGAATGAAGTGTAAGCACGGGTGTCCGTTTCAAGCAGCAGGTAATTGTAGGAGCTGGCAATTAGTTTACTTCCAATCTCAGCTCCTGCGCGGGCATAGGTTCCGGTTGTGGGGTTGAATTCATTATTGCGTCCTTCCCAGACAACACCTCCGCCCAGCGCCGAAATATGGGAGCCGTTGATGCCCTTGGGTTGGTCTGCGACCAATAACTGAGCATCATCATTACCCCACGGAGTTTCATATTCAAATACGGCTTTTCCATATACATCCAGCTGTTTGCCACTCGCTTTTTGCAGCCATGGCTTCCGCAACATGATATCAAAGCCGAGGGAGAAGGAGTTATAGAAGTAATAGTCGCTACTGTCTTTTAACGCATCAGGTAGTTTGCCATAATTCCCAATCCCGTAATACTGATTACCGGTAAACCGCGATACAAAAGTCTCGGTATAAAACCGTTTATCAGAGCCGAAGATGTGGGGCTTGTCGTATTCCACGAATACCGAGATCAATCCTTTGGTGGTGATGAGGCCATACATGTTCAAAAAAGAATAGAAGGGCTTCATATCTCCGCGATAATGGTACCGGCTGGCTATTCCTCCGGCAATCACCCCAAGGTCACTGTCGTAAGCGATGGCGGGCAAAAAGGCGAACTCGATACTATCTTGCTGTGCGGCAATTTGTGCAGACGGACTTGGAGCCTGAGCCTGAAGGAGTGAGTTTGGGATCAAACCAACAAAAAAAAGCAACAGGCAAAGGTAGAATTTATGTTTGATGGAAATGTTCAACTATTGTACAACCAGTTTTAATGATGAAAAAAGAAAGCAGAGATTATACCGAAAAAGAATTGCGAGGATAAAGGCAAACGGCAGGTATTAACCTCAAAGTAATACAAATAATGCAGCTACAATAAATCCAAACAAAATAAAAGCAAGAGCAGCACTCATAGATGCAGTAAAACCGTCTGATTTGATCTCTCTGCCACTAAAGACAAATGAGGGAAGCAGCACCTTGATTGGGTTTTCGGAAAGACCTGAAAGCCTGTCAGCAATTTGCAGGGAAAATGTTTCAGCAAGGCCAAAAAGATTATTAGGAAACTCAACAAAGACCGTACGAACTACACCTGCAGGTCGGCGATAAAACCAATCGGTATCGAGTGAAATGGTAGAAGATATATTGAGGTGGTTTTTCAGGAACCAGAATCCAACAAATGCTAAAACAAGTATTTGTGTCATCTCTACAAAGTTATAGATAGAAAATGGCTGGAAGTCGGTTGGATATGGAAGCTGGCTGTATAGTAGCTGTGGAGCCACGCCAAACAGAATGCAAAATAAAGCGCCCAGTCCCATAGCTACTTTCATATTGGTTGGGATGGATGAAACTTCAAAATCAGTTTTCTTTTCAGCAAACCAGGTGAAGTATGGAAGTTTAAGTCCGGTATGAAGGAAGGTTCCAATGGTAGCTATAAGTAAGAGTAAAATAGGCCATTCTAAATGTGCATCTCCAAGTGCTCCTGAGATCATGGTTTTACTTACAAAACCGTTCAGGAAGGGCATCCCTGAAATAGATAGCGCTCCAATCATATAAAGCCCAACGATCAATGGCATTTTTTTGGCAAATCCACCCATTTCGCTCAGCTTACTGGTTCCGGTAGCATGAATAACAGCTCCGGCCGCCATGAAAAGCAGAGACTTATAAATGATGTGATTGAAGGCGTGAGCCGTTGCTCCATTCAGCGCCAATTCTGTTCCAATCCCTATTGCCGTTACCATATACCCTATCTGACTTATAATACTGTAGGCCAGAATCTCGCGGATATCATTAGCGAGTAGGGCATAAATAGTACCATAGATGGCCATAATCACACCAACCCAGATCAGGATCTCCCAGCCGGGAAAAAGGCGGATCATAACGTAAACGGCAGACTTGGTGGTAAGTGCACACATAAATACTGCACCGGTTATAGTCGCTTTGGGATATGCATCTGCAAGCCATGCATGAAGTGGGGGAACGGCTGTGTTCAAAGCCACACCCAGTAACATAAAAATGTTTGCTGCAGTGTAAGCAGGTTCAATACTTTCTATGTATAAAGAGCCACCGCTGCTCAGGTGCAATAAAATTCCGGTGAATAATAGTCCCCCGCCAAAAATGTGAACCAACAGGTAGCGCATTCCTGCTTTGGCAGATTCTTTGGTTTCTCTGGCCCAAATCAGGTAAGAGGAAGCCGCGGCCATGATTTCCCAAAAAATAAAAAGAGTGAAGAAATCTCCGGCAAAAGTAACCCCTAAAGCACCCCCGGCATAGGCAAGGGCTGAACTCTGTTGTCCAAGATCTTTAATGTGGAACGCATATACTCCACCGATTACAGTTATTAATGCAAAGATAATTCCGAATATTCGGCTCAGGCCGTCAACGGCTAAAAGATCTAATTCATAACTTGCAAAAGGCACTTGAAGAAGATTCCCTTCCGGCATGGTCCAGACCATTACGAGTGCAACCAATGGGAAAGTGATAAAGGCTATACTTCGGAAACGCTCCGGTATCAGTGGAAGCACAAAAGCTCCTAAAATAAGTATCACAGCAGGTACAGAAAGAAGCTCAAGCATCATAGTAGTCTTCGTCGCTTAAGATGAAAATTTTACCTAATCCTTTGGAAATGAAAATCAAAGCTGCACATCCAAGTCCGCCCCAAAGTGCATAAAATGCCGGGACATGGTTCCACCAATGAGAAGCGTAATCCGCGAGATACGTAAACTCGAGGATTAAGCTCGTAATGAGTAAAATACCAAGTGCTATCCAGTGCCAGTTTTTCATAATTACAGTGGATTAAAAATTGTGGATGCTACCGAAGTGGCCATATCAAAAAAGTTAAAGAAGAGGTCAGGGTTCAAACCGAATAAGATGGAGAGAACGGCTGTACCAAACAACGGAACCACCATAAATGGTGAAGCTTCCGTATGGCCTTCCAACTCAGGGCCTCCTTTTCGGAAATATGCACGGTGAATGATCGGGAAGAAATATCCCACATTTAATAAACCACTGACTACTAATATAATGACAGGGATAAGCATTCCGCCTTCCAATGCTCCGGAGGCGAGGTACCATTTACTTACAAAACCGTTTACAGGGGGAATTCCTGCCAGGCCCATCGACCCAATTACAAACGCGGCCATGGTCCACGGCATTACTTTGGCGATTCCGTTCAGGTCGCTGATATTCTTTTTATGGAGATTCACCATGATGGCCCCTGCACAGAAAAAGAGGGTGATCTTCATGGTGGCATGAAAGGAAATATGCATAATACTACCGATCAAGCCTGTCTCGGTTAGCAGAGCAACTCCCAGTACGATGTAGGAAAGGTGCCCTACGGTAGAATATGCCAGTCGTCGTTTTAAATTATCTTGGGCAAAAGCGAGGAGGGAAGCCACCAATACGGTGATTCCGGCCAGTACCATCAGAATTTCATTCAGGCCGAATTCAGCCATAACTTCCGGGCCGAATATAAATCCGACTACACGGATCACCCCAAATACACCGGATTTTACCACGGCTACGGCATGCAATAAAGCACTAACGGGGGTTGGAGCCGCCATCGCGGATGGAAGCCAGCTATGCAACGGCATAATACCTGCTTTCACCCCAACACCTCCGAGAAAAAGGATGAAAATAGTCACTGCCATGGTTTGAGAAAGCTCAACGCCTTCAAAGATTCCGCCGGCCTGAAAATCAAGTGTCCCTGTGAGGGAATAGGTGATCCCGGCTGCAGCAATCAAAAGTAATCCGGCGGTTAACGTATAGGTCAGATACTTGCGGCCGGCAGCAATTCCTTTCTTGGTCTCACTGTGAATAACCAGGGGATAGGTCGCCAGCGTCAGCATCTCATAAAAAATGATGAAGGTCAACAGATTGCCGGAAAAGGCAATACCGATGGTAGAGCTCAGACATATGGCAAAACTGGCGAAATAGCGGGTCTGTTTTTTCTCATGATGACCGCGCATGTAGCCGATGGAATAGAAGGAGGTAAAGATCCATAATCCAGATGCAATGAGCGCAAAGAATACTCCGAAGGTATCGGCTTTGAGCACGAGAGGGAGATTCGGGGCGATCTCAAGCAGCTCCAGCTCTATGGTATTTCCCTGAAGGGCTGAGGGAAGTAACGTGAGTACCAACAGGAATTTGATGACCCCGGCCAGGATGGTCCAGAACTCGCGAAGGTTCGGTTTCTTCGAACTCAGCAAGATGAACGGCACCGCAGCCAGCGATACAAGAACAGCATATAAAGGGATGTACGTAAGATCCATCGTTTATTTATCTATTTAAAATCCTGCCGGAAACATGGTGAAAATTACATTTACGATATACACGTTGAAAATACCAACCAGTAGTAGCCCGATCGCCATTACGGCCATAGGAAACATCATGCTGAAGCTTACTTCGTTATTCTGAACGGCTTCCGTTTCGGTGGCTTCTTCCGCGTCGGGATTATTGAGATATATTTTTTCCAAAATCCGGAAGAAATACACCGCGTTTAGCAGCGAACTGATCAGTATTACTGCGAGTAACAGCCAATCGCTGTTCTCAATGGTTCCCAATGCCAGGTACCATTTTGAGAAAAATCCTGCGAGTGGGGGAAGTCCTACCATAGAAATAGCAGCTGTTGTAAAAGCAGCCATCGTCCATGGGTATTTCTTTCGGTATGAATTGTCAAATTTTGTAATGAGTGAATGCCCTTCTTTGAGTCTCATACTTCCTGAAACAAGAAAGAGAAGGGCTTTCATCATGGCGTGATTGAGGATATGAAGCACGGCTCCTATAAATCCAAACGGATTAGCAAGGCTTATCCCCATGATGATATACCCGATTTGTGAAACCGAGCTGTATGCCAGCATTTTCTTTAATTCGCTTTGGGCAATAGCCATGATGGAACCGTAGAGAATGCCGATCCCTGCAAAAATCCCGATAATAGTGGTAACCGGAAGTTGATCGTCGATCAGTTCAACTCCGAATAAAAACAGTACAATCCTGAATAGAATATAAGCTGCAACTTTAGTTCCGATGGGAGCAATCAAAGCAGAAGAGGTGGAAGAGGCAAAGGTATAAGAATCCGGCAACCAGCCATGAAGCGGGAACAATGCGGCTTTCACCCCAACACCAATGATCATCAGAATCAATGCAGCGATTACTGAAGAATGACCAATCACTTGCGGAAGCATGGCGTGCATGTCAATAATATTCAGCGTGCCGGTTACGGTATATAAAAATCCAACCCCCAATAAATAGAGTGATCCGCCAACGGTACCAATAATCAAATAGCGGAAAGCTGAAAAGGGAGCTCGTTTCTCACCAATGGCAATCAGGGCATAACTGGAAAGAGAGGAAATCTCAAGGAATACATAAAGGTTAAAGAGGTCTCCGGTAAGCACCATTCCGTTGAAGCCCAGCATCAGCAGCATAGAAACGGTGTAATAGGCCATCTTTTTGCCGGGAAATTCAACCTTGCTGATTTCTTTGGAGTGAATGAGTACAAAAAAGGCAATGGCATTGATTACCAGAACTATGAAAGCCGCAAGGCCATCATACACAAACTCAATACCTATGGGAGGCGCCCAACCTCCAAAAAAGTAGCGAATTGTTTCACCGGTTTGTATGAGGTGCCAAAATCCCCATGCGGAAAAGAAGGTAGCTATTCCTGTTCCCAGCAGACTCAAATGCCAGGTAATTTCACGCCTCCAGAGTCCGACGACAGGAATCAGAATCGCAAAAAAGATGTATGTAACGGGTATTAACGCCGGTATTTCGGATCCAATCATTGAATCTTATCTAAAAGTTCTTCTTCGTTGAGGGTGCCGTAGCGATTGTAAATGTTGATCAACAGAGCAAAGGCGACTCCCAAAGTTGCCACACCAACTACAATGGCAGTCAGCATTAACGTGTGGGGAAGCGCATTCATGTAATTTGAGACTTCACTAACGGGTAAATCATAAGCTTTAACTGGCACCGTTGCGCCTTCTTTCATGGCTACAGAAACAAAAAACAGGATGACACCGGCCTGGAAAATGGAAAGCCCAATGGTTTTCTTTACCAGGTTCTTTTTCAGGAGCATTCCATATAAGCCCAAAGCCAACAGAATAATGGTAAACCAATAAGCATAGTGGCCTAAAAAGAATTCAAGCATAATCTTCTCCTTTTACCATATTATCGTAAATAAGTACAAGCACGGTCATTACCGTTAACCCAATGCCTAATTCAATAATCAGGATCCCCCAATAGCGCAGGTCTGCAGCTTCGAGGCCGGGAATAGGTAGTTGTTCATAATCCAGAAAATACCCGCCGGTGAAAATGGCTACTAACCCGGTTCCGAAATAAATGAGTACACCAAGTGCAGCATAGGGGGTGGCTAAATAGTCCTTAAACTGAAGGGCGGCAATTTCGGTGCCACTGGCAATGCGAATCAATAAAAGAGAAGCGGCAAGCAGTGTTCCACCCTGAAATCCTCCTCCGGGAGAATAGTGACCATGAAAGATCACATAAAAACCGAAGAGCATGATATAAGGACTCAAAAAACGGGAACCCAACAAAATAATGGGGCTGTGTTCTTTATTCGTCATCGTTTTCTCCCTCTGCTTCTTCTTTTCGGTTTCTAAGCAGCAAAAAAGTAATGAGCCCAGCTGTGAAGATTACAATTTGCTCACCCAGAGTATCAATGCTACGATAGTCGCCCAATATTACGGTTACGATGTTTGGGGTGTGGGCATCATTGTAAGCTTCCTGAATGTAATAGTTGCCCGGAACTTCAGTGCCGGTCATGCTGACTTCCTGGTTCATCTGGTTGTCAGGGTTTCCACGATAGGGCAAGTCCGATGCTGCAAAGAGCAGCACGGTAGTAAATGCCATAATTATAAGTAGCTTCAGATACTTCAATCTTCTGTTTTAAATGTGGTTTGATAAATGGCAACAATTAATAGAATTCCTGTAACCCCGGCGCCGACCACTGCTTCGGTAAATCCAACATCTACAGCTCCCATGGTGGTGAATAAAAGAGCCATTAGAAAGCTGAATGCAGTAAGCATGACTACGGATATAAGTAAATCATTCGCTTCCAGCGCTATATAGCCGGTTATTAACAAAAAGATGAATAATATGAGTTCAAGTTCCCAGTACATTAGCCTTCCGTTTTGTCTTTTTTGTTATCGGGGAACAGGGGTTTGAGTCCCGAATTATAAGCTGCCCGGGCCAGTGCATGGGCTCCAACAGGGTTGGCAAGCAAAATAAATAAGAGCACCAGAACTAATTTCCCACTGTTGATCGTGAGTCCTTCAAAAATAATGAGGCCTATAATAATGAGAATCATTCCAAGGGTATCACTTTTACTGGTGGCGTGCGTACGGGAGTAAAAATCCGGCAGTCGGATGATGCCGATACTTCCCACCAACAAAAAGAAGATGCCTGCTACAACAAATACAATGGTTAATATGGAAGTGAAATCAATCATCAAATCGGACATCTACTTTTTCGGATGAGAAATATTTTGCAATCGTCAGCGAGCCGATGAATCCAAGAATGGCATAGGCCAGAGTTATATCTATAAACATATCGATGCGGCCGAATACGTATCCAATCAGGCAAATAAGAACAATTGTTTTTGTGGCAATGGCATTGGTACCTACCAACCGGTCAAAAACGGTTGGGCCTTTCATTACCCGATAGGCGGGAACAACAATAATAGCGGTCAAAATAACGGCGCTATATAGAAAGAAGGAATCCATTATAAGTCCTCCTTGCTGTGAATCACTTCAAAGTCTGACACCACATCGTGCATTTCTGTAGTAAATAATTTGAGTACCTGTTGGGGCATTTTATCGTTGGCAATTCCCTCAAAGGAAACCGGGGAAATTGCGTGTACTATAAATTCGTCGTCGTTAATGTCTACCGTTAGCGTTCCCGGGGTGAGTGTAATAGAATTACCCAAAATCATTTTAGCATGAGGGTTGGGATAATTCACCTTAAAACGAACCACGGATGATTTAATAGGCAGCGAAGGGCTCAGTAAAATTTTTGCAACATGAATTCCGGAAACGATGATCTGCCAGAATAACCAAATAAAATACCAGGGCAGATATAAAAACCGAAGATCTTTAATTACATCACTCTCGTTATCGTAAAAAGAATGTGCTTTTAACTTATAGTTGAATGCCATTACAATAGTCACGCTGATAACACCCATAATGGTGTGCGTGATATCAAAAAAACCGCTCATGACATACCAAAACCCCATCAGGGTCAGAAAAGATACAATCGGGCTTTGAATTGAAAAAGACTTCAAGATTCTGATGAATTAGGATTTTGGGAATTTTTAATGGCTCCAAACATACAAATTCTGATAATTACCTGAAATTTAAATTGGGTAAATTTGATGTTTGTTTTGGGTTATATATTAAGAGTTGGTTGTCGGGCATCCACAAATTCAAATAAGCAAACTAATGCTTGGTTCGAGCCACCGCGATTCATTCAATTTTTTGTTTATCGGCCAAAGGCAGAACTAATTTAAATTTCAGAAAAATCCCCTAAATCTGTCTTTACCTTCCTATAGTTTTTTGTATCTTTGCCATCCATTTCGGAGCCGTGCCTGTCGCGGCTTTGTTTTTACTGAAATCAAAACAAAGTTTAATAAATGGAATCCGCTACGGCGCTGTTTTCACTCATAATTGCTCTTCCATTAGCTGGTTTTCTGATCAACGGAATTATCGGCCTGTTCGCAGAGAACTATAGAAATAAGAAGCAACTCATTGGATTGATTGCTAATCTGGCCGTATTTGTACCTTTTGCTATTGCGGTTTATTTCTTCCTTAATATTAATGCTGACTCCGAAGCAGTAGTGTATAAGCTGTTTACCTGGATGGAAGTGGGTAGCTTCAGCGTTGATATTGCTTATCGCCTCGACCAGCTTTCTATACTTATGACATTGGTGGTAACCGGTGTCGGCTTTCTTATTCACCTGTACTCAATGGGGTATATGGCGGATGATGAAGGTTACTGGAAGTTTTTTGCTTACCTGAACCTCTTCATCTTTGCGATGTTGAACCTGGTTCTGGGTAATAACTTATTGTTGCTGTTTCTTGGATGGGAGGGTGTAGGTGTTTGTTCTTACCTTTTGATTGGCTTCTGGTACACCGATATGGCTAAATCCGATGCTGCCAAAAAAGCTTTTATATACAATCGTATCGGTGATTTTGCCTTTTTGATTGCCATGTTTATGGTTTTCCAAACAGTGGGAAGCCTGAATTTTGATGTGATACTGGGTAACCTTGATGCTTTTTCCGGTGAATATGTATTCACCATTGGTCTGTTGATGTTTATCGGTGCAACCGGTAAATCTGCTCAGATTCCATTGTTTGTTTGGCTGCCCGATGCGATGGCTGGTCCGACTCCGGTTTCTGCATTAATCCATGCGGCTACCATGGTAACTTCAGGGATTTACCTGATTTCCCGTATGTCGCCTATGTTTGTGATGTCACCGGAAGTAATGCTGATTGTTGCCGTTATTGGTGCATTAACAGCTATTGTTGCTGCAACCATTGCCATTACTCAAAACGATATTAAAAGTGTGCTTGCTTACTCTACGGTTTCACAGTTGGGGTATATGTTCCTGGCGTTAGGTTCCGGAGCTTTTACTGCTGCAATGTTCCATGTAGTAACCCACGCTTTCTTTAAAGCTTGCCTGTTCCTCGGTTCAGGATCTGTTATCCATGCCATGCACCATGTAGAGCATGAACTTGAGCACGAAGGCAAAGATGTGCATTTCGACCCGCAGGATATGAGAAATATGGGTGGCCTTCGAAAATACATGCCATCTACCTACAAGACTTTTCTGATTTCAACTATTGCTATTGCCGGTATTCCCCCATTGGCCGGGTTCTTTTCGAAAGATGAAATTTTAGCGATGACCGCCAACGCCGGAGCCGGTGAATTTGGAAGCTATATGTACATGGCACTGTGGGGTGTTGGAATGATTACCGCGTTCCTTACCGCTTTTTATATGTTCCGACTTACACTTACAACCTTCCATGGGGAGTTCAAACTGGGGCAGCGTTTTAAAGAAGCTATCGGAGCTGAAAAATATCTGCACGAAAGTCCTGCAACCATGACCATTCCTCTTTGGACTTTGGCAGGCCTGGCAGCTGTAGGTGGATTCTTAGGTGTACCTAATTTTGTTGTAGAAACTTTCACCGGAGAAACTGCACATATAAATTTACTGCATAACTGGCTGTACAATATTAATGCTGATTATGAACTGATTCTTGGCAAGCCGATCAAATGGGGTATCATGGCGTTTTCTATCGTGATTGCCATTGCCGGTACCTGGACAGCCTTCAGAATGTACAACAACAATCAGCAGCTTGAATCGGACGCAAAACTCGCCGATCGATTTGGCGGGCTTTACCAAACCTGGAAAGACAAGTACAACCTCGATGAGGTGTATGAAGGATTAATTTCAGATCCTATTGTGAAATTTTCGGATAAAGTATTAGCCGTGTTCGACATGAAAGTAGTGGACGGAATTGTAAACGCCACAGCCGGAACGGTTCGTCTGTTTGGTAGCTTATTCCGATACGTTCAAACCGGGGTGGTTTCAAGTTATGCGCTGGCATTTGTGATTGGCGTAATTGTGATCCTTTATTTAATGATAATGTAATTGTCACTGATTAGTAGATGGAAACTCTTTTAAATATCGTTATTTATTTACCGCTGTTAGGCATTCCGCTGATTTTACTGATCAGGAATGAAACCTCCCGTAAGTGGATTGCCCTGTTAGTGACAGTCCTTACTTTTGTGGCTTCATTGCCATTAATGTTAAGTTTTGACGTGGCTGCTTCGGGAACTCCTCAGTTCTTGACTGAGGGCGGGCGACTGATGGAAACTCTGGATATTAAATACCTGGTAGGATTAGATGGATTGAGTCTGCTCTTATTTATGCTGACTACTTTCATGGGGCCAATCGTAATTCTTTCTTCATGGAATTCAGTTAAAAAGCACCTGGCCGGGTACCTGAGCATGTTATTATTGCTTCAAACGGCTTCACTCGGTGTTTTTGCTTCTCTCGACCTGATGGTATTCTACGTTTTCTTCGAGCTTTCACTCATTCCCATGTACTTTCTGATTGGAATCTGGGGTGGAGCCGGAAGAATACAAGCCACGGTTAAGTTTTTTATCTATACGCTGGTTGGTTCATTGATCATGTTGGTTGGGTTGATTTACCTGGGTTACGATGCCGGTGCTGCAATGGGAGGCGGAACCACCTTTACTACCGACTGGAGATTTCTGTCCGGTGATATGTACACCATTGGTCTGGTTGAGCAGACGTATTTATTCCTGGCCTTTGCATTGGCGTTTTGTATTAAAGTACCGCTGTTTCCTTTCCATACCTGGTTACCATATGCACACACCGAGGCACCAACAGCAGGATCAGTTGTGCTTGCTGCCATTATGCTTAAGATGGGTACTTATGGATTGATCCGCGTTTGTCTGCCGATTTTCCCGAATGCTTTTATGGAATTTGCCCCATGGATGGCTACCCTTGCCGTGATCGGAATCATTTATGGTGCACTGGTGGCCATGGTTCAGAAAGATGTGAAGAAATTGGTGGCCTACTCATCGGTTAGTCACTTAGGTTTTGTTGTATTGGGAATTTTTGCTCTGAACACTGTTGCTGTTCAGGGAGCCATCATTCAGATGATTAATCACGGACTTTCAACCGGCGCGCTCTTCCTTATTGTTGGGATGATATATGATCGCCGACACACCCGAATGATTAAAGATTTCGGAGGCATCGCGAAGAAGGTTCCGGTATTTACCGTAATGTTTATGATTGCAACGCTGGCATCCATCGGGCTTCCGGGACTGAATGGATTTGTAGGTGAATTTTTGATACTGAACGGCTCGTTTTTCTCTGAGCTCTATAACAATAAAGTATTTGCAATACTGGCTGCAACCGGTGTGATTTTAGCGGCCGTTTACATGTTATGGATGTTCCAGCGCGTGATGTTTGGCCCAATCACCAATGAAGAAAATGAGAAATTAGTAGATCTGAATGGTCGTGAAATCGGGCTTTTGGTTCCTTTAGTTATTTTCATGTTTTGGATTGGAATCCACCCTGTTGATTTCACAAAATATTCAGAAGCTCAGGTTGAGGAATTAATTGAAGCATCTCAGGAAAAAAGTATGGCTGTAATAGAGCAGTCCAAACTTGATGAAGACCTTCCTGACTGGACTGCAAGATTCTATGACGTAGATCAAGTTGAATCACAAATGGCATCCAAGTAAAATGGCACAACCACTTTCAGAACAGGACATTCGCGAAGCTCTGAATTCCTTAGAAGGGTGGGAGTTTGGCGATGACGTTATAAAAAAAGAATTTTCATTTAAAGACTTCAGCGAAGCACTCGGATTTATTGTCCGTGTTGGAGTAGAAGCTGAAAAACAGGTACATCATCCGCAACTATTTAATGTGTATAACACAGTAAATATCAGTTTGAATACACATGATGCGGGTGATAAGGTCACACAGAAAGATGTGGATCTTGCCAAAGCAATTGAAAGCGTTTTATAAAATTAGCGAATGGATTATTTAGGCGACATACAAGCTTTTCTACCCGGTGTAATTACTGCTGTAGCCGGTTTAGTAGTAATCGTGGTTGAATCACTCAAAAAAGACAGCCCGTTAAATTTCTGGATTACCTCACTTTCCCTGATTGCTGCACTCATTGTAAGTGTGCAATCATTAGGCACCAACCTGGATACGGCTTTTTCCGGGATGTTGGTTTACGGTGGACCGGTAGCATTCGGGAATATGGTTATTCTCACCGGTGCTGTGTTTTGTGTTTTCATTAGTGAAGACTACCTGAGAGGCATCGGACATTACTACGGTGAAATTTATGCACTGATGTTATTTGCTACATCCGGTATGCTTGCCCTTGCCGGTTCCAACGACCTGATTACGCTATTTGTAGGCCTGGAAACCATGTCTATTTGTTTATATGTGATGGCCGGTTTGATTAAAGACGAAAAAGCCGGAGCCGAATCAGCTCTGAAGTATTTCTTACTCGGTGCCTTCTCAACAGGGTTCCTTTTATATGGAATGGCTCTACTCTATGGAGCTACCGGTACAACAAACATTCCTGAAATAGGCGCAGCTGCAAGTACCGATTTATTATTCCTTGCCGGAACCGGACTTCTTTTAGTAGGATTTTTATTCAAAGTGTCAGCGGTGCCATTCCATATGTGGACTCCCGATGTTTATCAGGGAACGCCAACTACTTTAACAGCTTACATGGCTACGGCCTCTAAAGCGGGTACGTTTGTAGCTTTTATTTTGGTGCTTGCAAGAGCACTTCCGATTATGGAAGGATTGGACTGGCAATCGGTGCTCAGCCTTATCGCAATTGTAACTATGATATTTGGTAACATCATTGCCCTTGTGCAGGATAATGTAAAACGCATGCTTGCCTATTCAAGTGTGGCACATGCCGGTTATGCACTGGTTGGCTTAGCTGCCGGCACATTTGAGGGGTACAGCGCCGTGCTCTTTTACCTGTTCGCCTATACCCTGATGAATGTGGGAGCTTTTGGAGTGATTGCTTATTACGAGCGCAACAAAGGCCTTGATTTCAACCAGGTTCAAAACCTTGCCGGATTGGGCTACAAAGAACCAATGATGGGAATTTCTCTTTCCGTATTCCTATTCTCTCTGGCCGGTATTCCACCACTGGTGGGTTTTGTAGGAAAGTATTATGTATTTGCTGCAGCTATTAATGCCGAGATGGTTGGGTTAGCAATTGTAGGTGTGTTGGCCAGTGCAGCCAGTGTGTATTATTATCTTCGCGTTATGGTTTACTTGTACTTCCGTGAAGAACATCAGCCAGTTGAGCTATTCAAGCCCACACTGCTTTATAAGGGAACCATCGCTATTCTCGCTATTTTGACACTTTATTATGGAGTGGAGCCGCTGCTGCCTACCGGCGGGTTAATGGATCTGCTGAACACTTTCGGTGGCTATTCGACACCTGCCATTTCAGTCGCTCCCTGATAATCAGTCGCTTTTCATTCAGTAACTAACCCCACCCGCCAAGCTGATGTACTGACACATCGGGCCGGTGGAGCTAATCGAACTGTGTTAATTTATCTGCGAGAGATTTGTGCATAATCGAAAATTGTAATACATTTTGTAAAACAATTAATATAATGTCATGAGATCAGTTCGTTTGCCGGAAGATTTAGAGAAAGAGCTGGAGATGTTGGCCGATCAAAAAAATGTATCCCGCTCCAATATTATAAAAGAAGCCTTGGTGGAGTATATGGCAAAAGAGAAGAAATATAACAAACCCTATGAAGCGGGCGCAGCCTACTTTGGAAAGCATGGGAGCGGTGAAGCAAACCGATCCGTAACCTATAAATCCCGCATAAAAGATAAGATCCGTGATAAGCACAATGATTGATGCGGGTCCTGTAATTGCTCTGTTTGATCGCGATGATCAGCATCATTCCAGAGTATTGGAATTTATGAGAGATTTCAGGGGGAGGCTGATTTCTACGTGGCCGGTTTTAACGGAAGTATCCTACATGCTCGATTTTAACAAAGAAACACAGTTGAACTTTTTGGATTGGGTAGCGGAAGGAGGTATCGAAGTTGTAAACCTTGAACAGTGGCAGCTCATAAAAGTAAGAGAAGTGATGGAGAGGTATGCTGATTTACAAGCAGATTTCGCGGATGCATCCCTGATTGTTACAGCTGAGGCTCGCGACCTTGAATCAATTATTACACTGGACAGTGATTTTGAAGTATATAAATTGAGTAACGGCCAATACCTGTCAAACCTATTGGATCAGTAAAATAAACCTTTTTGAGAGGTTGGAATAGACAACAAAAAAAGCGTATCTTAAGAGTCTTCTGTTGCTCGGCAAAGTGCCAGAGCGACTGCTTTCACCTTAGGAAGCAACCAAAGAAAAACATATCAAAATGAGCAAAAACTATTACGAGTTTACCTATATCATAAATCCTGTTCTCGAAGAGGATAAGTTCAAAGAAACCGTCGATAAAGTTACCAATCTGATCGAAAAGAACGGCGGAGAAATTGATGAAGTAGATGAGTGGGGCTTACGTCAGTTCGCATACAACATCGATAAAAAAGGCAGTGGTTATTATGTGAATATGTATTTCACAGCACCCGCTGAAGCTATTGCCAGCGTTGAACGTCAATTAAGAATCGATGATGACATTCTTCGATACCTGACGCTGAAATATGACGCCAAAATGCTACGTCACCGTGAACTTCAAAAGAAAAATGAAGTGCCGGATATCTTCGCGATTGAAGATGAAGACGAATCGGAAGAAGACGACGATTAATTAAAGAGAACCCACACCTAAAGATTTTGAATTATGATTAAGAATCCATCACATCCAAAGAAAGGTCAACGTAAGGTAAAACAGTGCAAATTTACACGTGCCGGAGTTGAGTACATTGATTACAAAGACGTAGATACTCTCCAGCGTTTTACTAACGACCAGGGTAAAATTCTCCCTCGTCGTGTTACCGGTACCAGTGCAAAGCACCAGCGACAGTTAACAACGGCCGTGAAAAGAGCCCGATTTTTAGCTCTTATGCCATACGTAGCTGAAAACCTTAGATAAAATTTTAAGTTGACAGAATTATGAAAATCATACTTAGAGAAGACGTAGAAAAATTAGGACAGTCCGGCGAAGTTGTTGATGTAAAAGACGGCTACGGACGTAATTACCTGATTCCTCAAGGAAAAGCCGTTATGGCAACCAAAGGAGCGATTCAGGAACTTGAAAGACTGAAGAAGGAAGCAGCTCGTCAGGCTGAGTTTACCGTTAAGGAAGCTAAAGAACTGGCTAAGCAGCTGGAAGTAACTTCACTTACTATCCCTGTAACAACCGGTGAAGAAGACAAAATTCACGGAACCGTAACCAATGCTGACATTGCAGCGGCTCTGGAAGAGCGTGAAATTCTTGTTGACAAGAAAGACATCTCGCTTGATCAGGACGTGAAAGCACTTGGTGAATACACAGCCACTGTAAACCTTGTTGGAGATCTAAATCCACAGGTTAAGTTCTGGGTTGTTAAAGACGAGTGATAACTTACTGACTCGATTTCGACACACTAATTTCGGATAAATTGAGTTAGCATTCGTAAGATAAACGGTTGCGCAGTCATCCAAGAACAAACGCATTTATTACAAGGAAACGTAGTGATGCCGGAATTGATTGAACATACAGATTGCAGATAATAACCGTGACGGCTAACTCAAAGAAATTAGGTTTAATGAAATCAACTCAAACACTATTAATGGGGATCATCATCATGATGTTATCCCCATTTTTTATTCATGCCCAAATTCCTGACCCTGTTAAATTCAGCGTTTCGGAAGCCCCGGAAGAAGTGCTGGCCGGTGAAGTTTTTGAGATAAAAATTGATGCCTCTATCGAAGGTGACTGGCACCTATATTCTATTCTAAACGACAAAGACGCCGGCCCTTTCCCAACGGAGTTTTCGGCTAAGTCCACCAATTTCGTAATCACCGGTGATGTAGTAGAGTCAAAGGCCGATATTGAGTTCGACCCCAACTTTGAGGCTGAATTAGGCTGGCACAGTAGTTTCGCCAGTTTTACCGTTCCCGTTGCTATCAAAACCAATCAGACAGGATCACAAAACCTGGATATCGAAGTTTTTTACCAGGTATGTGACGACCGGGTCTGTCTTCCGCCCAAATCAAAATCGATTATTGCGGGAGTAACGGTAACCGGGATTTCAGAAAGTCCTGTTGAACAAGCTGTTTATAAAGAAGAGTCAGGTTCATCCGGGAGTGAAATTAAAGAGTCTTCGTTGGGTGGAGACGGGATTTTCTCCTTTATTTGGGTGGCTATTCTGGCCGGGTTTGCAGCCTTGCTTACGCCGTGTGTCTTTCCAATGATTCCATTGACGGTTTCATATTTCTCTAAACAGGAAGGTTCAGGTAAGGGAATTGGAGGTGCTGTTTTATTCGGGATTGCAATAGTCATCACTTTCACGATTCTGGGTGTTTTGCTTGCGGCTATTTTTGGAGTATCCGGTGCGCAGAATTTTGCTTCCAACCCATGGGTGAACCTGTTTATTGCTTTTGTGCTGGTCGCTTTTGCCTTCAGTTTGCTGGGGATGTATGAACTCCGGCTGCCTCATCAGTTAACAAACTGGCTGAACCGGCAAAGTAATGAGAGCTCCGGCATTGCCGGGATATTATTTATGGCACTAACTATCAGTGCCGTTTCATTTTCATGTACTGCACCCTTTGTGGGCGGTGTGTTTGCTGCCACTACCGGCGGAGAGTGGTTTTATCCCATCATTGGGATGATTGGGTTTTCAGCCGCATTTGCCAGTCCTTTTGTGATCCTGGCCATTTTCCCCAAATGGATGGAATCGTTACCCAAAAGCGGTTCATGGATGAATATTGTGAAAGTACTCCTGGGTTTTATAGAACTTGCAGCGGCTTTTAAATTCCTTTCTAATGTAGATTTGGTTTGGGAATGGGGAGTCGTTTCCCGCCCGCTGACCATCGCCGCGTGGATTGCCATTTTCTTACTCACTGGCTTATACCTGTTGGGCACATATTCGCTAAAGCATGAGCAAAAGCCCGAAAGTATTTCTACCGGAAGAATGCTGCTTTCGATTCCTTTTCTGCTGTTCAGTTTCTACTTAATTCCGGGACTGTTGGGTTCTTCACTGGGCATCTGGGATGCATTCCTTCCACCAAAACAAGCTACGGATGTAAGTTTAGTGGCATCAATCGGAACAACTCCGGGCACGGGAGCAGCTACCAGTGCCGATGAAGGCTGGTCAAAAGATTATGAAGCCTCCCGGGAGGCAGCCAAAGAAGAAGGGATACCCATCTTTATCGACTTCACGGGATATACCTGTACTAATTGCCGCGCTATGGAATCAAATATTTTTCCGCTGGATGAGGTTGTACAGCGCTTCGATCAGATGGAGCTGGTTAAACTATACACCGATGGCGGTCCGGACGGGCCAGAAAATCAGATGTTCCAGTTTGAGCTGACCGGAAACGTAGCCCTTCCAACTTACGCTATTGTTGATCCTGAATCGGGGCGGGTAATTACCCAAAGTTTAGGGTACAGCAAGAAAGATGAGTTTGTGGCATTTCTGGATCGTGGACTTCAGGCATTTAATAATCGCTGATTGTTGACCCTTTCCACGGAAAGCTTTAGCCTTAATCACACCCAAATAAATGTAGATTCCCCTGGCTGCCCCTGCGACCCAAACATTCGTTCACTATCTGGCCTGCACACTGTTGTTGTGCTTCGCAAGTTTGGGTTCCGTACAGGCACAAAATCCCATCGATAAGCAAAAATTACTGCAACCCTTTGACCCGGATTCCTCCTATTTTTTAGGAGAATGGGTGATTCCATCAAGCATAAATATCACTGGCGATGGAATGGAGCTTAGCTCAGAAAAATGGACTTTCGATGAACAATCAGGATTGCTTTCTTTTCCGGAAAATGATCTTCCCGATTACAGGCAGGTAGTAGTTCGCTATCAGGAATATCCTTTTACTATTTCCAGAACCTATCAACCCAGAAAACCGATAGAACTGGATAGTAAGTTATTTGCTGATCCGGATTCTCTGGATGAAGAAATTGCAAGCCGGCAACAACAACCCGCTTTAGCCGAATCCAATCTAAGGCAATCGGGAAGCTTGAGCAGAGGCATTATTGTAGGTTCCAATCAGGATTTTGCGCTCGAGAGCGGATTGAATTTTGAACTCAGCGGAGCCCTGACCGAGAATATAAACATCAACGCCTCTTTAACCGATCAAAGCATTCCCATTCAGCCCGATGGTACCACGCAAAACCTCCGGGAATTTGATAAGGTGTTTATTCAGGTGGAAGCCCCGAACACAACAGTGGAAATGGGGGATGTGGACATCAGCCTGGAACAAAGTACGTTTGCCCGACTCAACAGAAGGCTTCAGGGAGCCACCGGATATGTGAATTCGGACTATGGCGATTATAGCGGTGCGGCTTCGGTGGTGAGGGGTACTTATAAATCCATGAGTTTTTCAGGACAAGATGGGTTTCAGGGACCTTATCGGCTAACCGGCCGTAACGATCAGGAGTTTGTGATTATCCTTGCCGGAACCGAGCGGGTTTATGTAAACGGACAACAGGTGCAGCGGGGAGCAGAGCATGACTATATTATCGACTATGGCTTAGGGGAAGTCACCTTCACCAACAACCTGCTTATCAAAGATGAAACCCGAATTGTGATTGAGTATGAGTATGTAGATCAGGATTTCAACCGAACGATGGTAGCTGCAGAAGGTGGCGGGAGTTTTTTAGATGGGAGAATGAGCATCGGGGCATCGGTTATTCGCCAGGCAGATGGTGATGACCTGTTGTCTCAACAAGTGCTCACCCAAAATGATATTGAATTACTTCAGGATGTTGGAGATGACCTTGATGACGCGGTAGTAAGTGGAGCTCGAGTTGCTACCGAAGAAGAACGGGATCGGTTCGTTATGTATGTAGAGGTGGATACTGTTTTGGATGGACAAAGCTACACGATCTATCAAAATCAGCCCGGCTCGGAGGATGCAATTTACAGAGTACAGTTTACCAATGTAGGAGAAGGAGAGGGCAGCTACCGCCGGGTGAGCAGTCAGGTTAATGGCTTATTATATGAATGGGTTGGCCCCGGGCTTGGCAGTTATGAACCTTTTCGCCAGCTTCCGGCTCCCCAAAAACAACAAATGGCGGCTATTTATGGGAGCTTCAATATCAGCGATAACATTCAGTTATTCGGGGAATGGGCGGCCAGTGATTTTGATGCAAACCGTTTTTCCTCTCTTGATGACGCCAAAAATACTGATATGGCTTATGAATCCGGTTTGAGGATTTCGGAAGCAAATTCAGCTATTGGCAAAATTAATGCCTCCGTGAGCAGAAGATATTCAGGCAGGAGATTTCAGTTTTTTGAACGCACCCGTGACGTTGAGTTTGACCGCAAATGGAATATCACCCGAACCGGAGAAAGTAAGGAAGTGATCAATCAGGCGAGTTTGAGTGTGAGTCCAACGGGGCAAACAACAATTGGGGGTGAGCTGGGAATTGTTGAAAGGGATCGGTTTTATGGGATTCGTCAGGCTTCCGCTATCTCAAGTTCGGAAGAAGGAATATTGGATTTGATTTACAATCAGGATTGGGTGCAAAGTGAAGATGAAGTTTTGAATCAGAATGGTAACTGGTTCAGGCAAAACGGGTCAGTAAGTAAAGGATTTGATGCTGGTTCAACCCTTATTACTCCTTACGTATCCTTTGAACAAGAGAACAGGGAACAACGTACCCCCCAAACAGATTCACTCACTCAACTTTCCCGGAACTTCTACGATGTGGGGCCGGGATTACGGGTGACATTTTCAGATCTGGAACTGGATGCATCTGTAGCATATCGCGAAGAGGAGGGCGTGCTTGATAACCGGCTGCAGGATGAAGCCAGAGCCATTGAGCAGCGATACCGGGTAAGCTACCGGCCCGGCAGTAATTTTGGGACTACCAACGAAGTGCGCCTGAGGGATAAACAGTTTACCGACGCTTTTGAAGCAGAAGGTGGGAGAAACCGGCAGGGTTTACTTATTAAATCGGTTACAAACTATTCAACCAATAATGAGTTGCTGGATGGGGAGTTTTTCTACGAGGCTAACACTCAGCGGCGTGCTTTATTACAGGAAACCTATATCGAAGTAGGTCCTGAAATTGGGCAGTATGTATGGGATGATCTGAACGGAGACGGCACTCAACAGGTGGATGAGTTTTTCCTGGAAGTGAGCCCTAATGAAGGAACGTTCATTCGCCAGTTTTTACCCTCCGATGAGTTGTTGCCGGTCATAGACTTGAATGCCCGGTTGCTTAATACTATTCAGCCTTTAGTCTTTTTGGAGGAAGGAAGCTGGCTTCGTGAAATCAGGTTAAGATCGAGAATAGACATTACCGAAAATTCTACAACCCGTGATTTGGCCGATGTTTATTTGCTGAAGCTGAGCTCGTTCCGAAATGACTCCAACACCGTGCAGGGCAGGCTGCTTTGGGAAAAAGAATTAAATCTATTGAATGGAGTGAATCGAGCCGACCTGCGCCTGGGATATTCACAAAACCGGAGCCTGAATCAGAGAAGTACCGAGTCGATTGAAAGCTACATGGACTTGACATACCTGAATACGGCATTAGATATTACCGATCGCATTCGGATTTCCCTTGATGCTTTGGGAAGTACAAACCGAAGCGAAAGCAGCCGGCTTCAAAACAGGAATTATGATATCAGAACGCTTTCTCTCAAACCGGGGGTAAACGGGACCATCAATCGATCATGGAACGCAGGACTGGAGATTTCTTATGCCCGAAAAGAAGATCGGTTTCCAATCGAAAATGTGACGGCAGATCTGCTCAAGATTTCTACAACCCACCGGACTTTTTTATGGAGGAAACTACAATCTAATATCAGGTTGGAATTACGAAATACGACAGTGAATGGAAGCTCATCATCCTACGGAAACTATGAGCTGACGGAGGGAACCGGGGAGGGGGCAAATCTGATATGGTCGCTCAATAGTACATACCGTGCAAGTAATTTAATTCGAATAAGTTTTAATTATGACGGGAGAACCGTCTCAGACCGTGCTGCCATACATACTATAAAATTAGTTATGAGTGCAACTTTTTGATAAAACTCCTTAAAAATCTGTAAGTTAAAGGAGTGAATCGGAAAGTGGGTAACATTACGTAAAAATGACTTTTTATGACGGATGTTACTTTGACATTTAGTATAAAATGAACTATTCTTTCGCTTCATTAATCTTAGCCTTTAACAATTAAACTATTAGTGGAGTAGACATGATATCGTCGATTGCTCTTTTTCTCTTACAAGCCCCTGCTGACGAAGGGTTTTTTAATGTTGTAGTAGCAAAATTTAACGAAGGTAATGAAGGTGGATGGATGTGGCCTGTATTGGTTACATTGATCCTCGGTCTCGCCATTTTTCTTGAGCGGATCATTACTCTCAACCTTGCTGACATCAACACACGTAAATTTATCGTTAACGTACAAGAAGCTCTTCAAGACGGTGGTATCGAAGCTGCTGAAGAACTTTGTGCACAAACCCGAGGTCCTGTAGCGTCAGTTTTTCAAGCTGGTTTAATGCGTTCTCACGAAGGTATTGAAGCCGCCGAAAAAGCAATTTCAGCCTACGGCTCTATTGAAATGAGCTTCCTCGAGCGCGGCCTTGTATGGTTATCACTTTTCATTGCAATTGCTCCGCTATTCGGATTCCTTGGTACCGTAGTAGGTATGATTGAGGCTTTCGATGATATTGAAGCTGCTGCTGATATTTCACCAAGTATTGTTGCCGGTGGTATTAAGACAGCTCTTTTGACAACCGCCGGAGGTTTGATTGCGGGTATTATTCTTCAAATTGGATACAACTATTGCGTGTCTAAAATTGACCGACTGATTGCAGAAATGGAAGAAAGTTCAATCACCCTGATTGACTCCATTATTATGCTGAATGAAGGAAAAGATTTAGTTCCTCCATCTACCAGCGACACTGACGCATAATTAGAATCCAAACAATAAAAAGGATATAGATATGGTTGCAATTAGTGTCGGACTTGCTCTCGGGTTAATCGTTCTCGGCGTGGTCACTATGGCCGGTGCCGGAGTACGAAGCCTGGTAATGGGCAAGCAGGACTACAAAAAGATTGGAATGATGGCCATCCCATTTGTTGTCTTCGGAATTGCATATGCAATATCCGGCGAGTTTTCTGATGCCGGAGTGATGACAGCAGCTCTAATGATGCTTGGTATGGTTGCAGCGATAGTCCTTACCGGACTTCGCGGAACATTTAAGTTTTAGTAGGAACGCAATATGCTACTTAAAAAAAGAAAAAGAGAAAGTGCGGAGATCAATGGATCTTCCATGGCCGATATCGCCTTTCTCTTGCTGATCTTCTTTCTGGTAACAACAACGATTAACGTTGATACCGGAATCGGGTTGGTGCTACCTCCACCATTAGAAGATGATGTGGAACCACCACCCATTAAAGAAAGAAACCTGATGAACATTCTTGTAAATCAGGAAGGACGAATTGTGATGGATGAAGAATTCTATCAGCTTGGTGAAGTAAAAGCCCGGTTGATTGAGTTCATTAAGAATCCAACACAAGATCCGAATCTGGCAGAGACTCCCGATTTGGCGATTGTTTCTATCAGAACCCAACGCGAAACTCCTTACCGCATTTATGTTGATATGTTAGATGAGGTAATGGGCGCTTACAAGGATCTCAGAGACGAAGCTTCAAGGGCAAACTATGGTGTGCCGTATGGAGCACTCACAGAAGACAGTCCTCAGCAAGAGCAGGTAAAGGATATGTATCCGAAGAAAATCTCAATAGCAGAACCTAACGAATAATCTATCATGGCTCATTTTAAAAAGAAAAATGCAGGCAGTAAGCAGGAAGTGCCAACTTCCGCCATGCCGGATGTTGTATTTATGTTACTCTTCTTCTTTATGGTAACCACCGTATTGAGAGAAGTAACATTAAAGGTTCGCGTTAACCTCACCCAGGCCGAAAACATTGAAAAGATTGAGCAAAAGCGACTTCTTTCTTATGTATACATCGGACCGGAACGACTTCCGGGTAATAAACTTGGTGAAGATAAGGTTCAGATTGATGATGCTATCGTTGAAGATATTGGCGGAATAAGAACGCTGATGTACGACAAGCTTCGCGAACAGCCTAAATTGATTGTGTCTTTACGTGTGGATGAGAACTCCGAGTTCGGACTTCTCACCGACGTTCAGGAAGAATTGAAGCAGGCCAGCACGTTTCGTATAAACTACTCTACACGTCGCGAACCTTAATTATATTTTTTAAAGATTAAGGCAGCTGTACCCAATGGTGCAGGTGCCTTTTTTTATTTTAACCCCTCTCTTTATGTCTGAAGAATTTCAAACGATACAAAGCATAGGAAGCAAAGGGCTTCTTGAAAAGATTTCAAACTATGATGCTTTCAAAAACGAAAAGGTAACGCAATCTATTGGAGATGATGCTGCCGTTATCAAAGAAGATGGCGGAAACCTGACCCTTCTTTCCAGCGATACCTACGTTGAGGGCGTAGATTTTGATCCTACTTATACTCCTTTTAATCACCTTGGCTATAAAATACTTTCAGCGGGCGTAAGTGATATCTATGCCATGAATGGCAAACCGGAGGCAGTTCTGGTAAATCTTGCCGTACCCAACCGAATGTCTGTCCAAATGGTTGAAGATTTATATCAGGGAATTTATGCAGCCGGTAAGCTCCATGAGGTTGAAGTTGTTGGTGGCGACCTGAAAGCCAATCACGCCAACCTGGTGGTTTCCATTAGCGTGTATGGTAAAGTAGATGAAGAACACATCACATATCGTAAAGGTGCCAATGAAGGCGATGCCATTTGTATAACCGGAGATCTTGGCGGAGCCCTTGCCGGACTACGGATTCTAATGCGTGAAAAGAAATTCTGGGAGGAGCATGGCGATGAATCTATTCAGCCCGAGCTGGGAGATTATCAGTTTGTGGTAAAGAGACAATTGGTACCTGAAGCAAGAAAAGATCTTGTGGATACGTTAAGAGAGCAGAACTTTATACCCACCTCCATGATTGATATCACCAAAGGGTTGGTTAGTGAAGTAAATTCCATTTCCGAGGCATCTGATCTCGGAGCCTACATTTATCAGGCGGCATTGCCTATAGCAATCGAAACCCGTCAGGTAGCCGACGAAATGCAAGAAGACGTAGATCGCTACGCGCTGTTTGGCGGAGAGGATTTGGAACTTATGTTCACTTTGTCGGAAGAGAAAGTGGAAGAGTTCGTTAATCATTTTAATGATTTTGTAGTAATAGGGCGCATGGTTCCTAAAGAAGAGGGCATGAAAATGCAGACGGCAGAGGGCGACGTGGTCTCATTTGATGATTTGTCATAATAAACTCAGTGGCACGTTTTTTGCCAAGAGTTAGTTCGGTTCAATAAAGATAATTCGATCTGGTAAACTCATCTGAGTGTAAGGTTCGTTATATTATAGTCTAAGATAATTTTATAAGCTTGTTTTAATGGCGCAGAAAGACCAAAATCAAAAAAAATCAGTAAAGCCAGACGGCAAAAAAGGCGGTAACTCCCCTAAATTTCCCACCTGGAGCATATTTGTATTATTCTTCGTACTTCTACTTGCACAAATACTTTTCTTTTCTCCCGACACCGGAAACAGAATTAAATACAGCAAGTTTCTCGAACATGTTGAAAATGGATATGTAAATGAAATAACAATCACCAATGGAGTGGATGTAACCGGGGTCTATTCTGATAAAGCCATATCCGATGGAATTATAAACCGGCCGGCTCAGGAAGACAATAACAATCTTCCGTTTTCAACAGAAAGCGTTGAAGATTTTAGAAAATTCAGAACCACCATGCTGCGCGGGGATGAAATTCGCCCTGTACTGGACGCCAATGCTGTTGAGTATGACGTTCGGATTGAAGAAGACTGGTTTAGCGGTATTTTCGTTTGGCTGATCCCAATTGCGCTATTGATTGTAATCTGGATATTCATTTTCAGAAAAATGAATCCCGGACAACAAGTTCTCAACATTGGAAAGAACAAAGCCTCTCTCTACGATCAGCAAAAAGAAACCAAAGTTACGTTTGAAGATGTGGCCGGACTTCAGGAAGCAAAAGCTGAAGTTGAAGAGGTTGTAGAATTCCTGAAAAACCCTCAGAAGTTTACCAAGCTTGGCGGTGTACTCCCTAAAGGCGTGCTGTTGGTGGGCCCTCCCGGAACCGGTAAAACATTGCTTGCAAAAGCAACTGCTGGAGAAGCCAGCGTGCCATTCTTTAGCTTAAGTGGGTCAGACTTCGTGGAAATGTTTGTTGGAGTGGGAGCAGCCCGAGTTCGTGACTTGTTCAAGCAAGCCAAGGAAAAAGCCCCATGTATTATATTTATTGATGAAATTGATTCCATTGGTCGTACCCGTGGAAGAGGAATGGCAATGGGTTCCAATGATGAGCGGGAAAACACGTTGAATCAGCTGCTCAGTGAAATGGATGGATTTAACTCTGACAAAGGAGTAATTCTGATGGCGGCCACGAACCGTCCGGATATTCTGGATTCAGCCTTGTTACGCCCCGGTCGTTTTGATCGTCAGATTATGATTGACAAGCCGGACTTAAACGGTCGGGTCGAAATCCTGAGGGTTCACACCAAAAAATTGAAGCTGTCGGATAATATTGACTTGAGAGTGTTAGCATCTCAAACTCCGGGTTTTGCCGGTGCTGATTTGGCCAACCTCTGTAATGAGGCTGCCCTTTTGGCTGCACGACGAGAGAAGAGCAGCATTGAGATGGAAGACTTCCAGGATTCTATTGAGAAAGTAATTGCCGGATTAGAGCGTAAGAATAAGTTGATTAGTCCAGACGAGCGAAAGATTGTGGCATATCACGAGGCCGGTCATGCTGTTGTAGGCTGGTTCCTGGAGCATACCGATCCGGTATTGAAAGTAAGTATTGTACCACGTGGCTTAGCCGCATTGGGTTATACTTTACAGACTCCTCTGGAAGAACGATTCCTCATGACAACCGAGGAATTGAATGATAAAATCTGTGCGTTGCTTGGTGGACGAGTAGCTGAAGAAATTATCTTTGGCCGAATCTCAACCGGTGCACAAAACGACCTTGAGCGTATCACAACAATGGCGTTTGCTATGGTTGCCGAATACGGTATGAGTGAGAAACTTGGATATATTTCTCTGAAAGATTCCCAGAACCCTGAAAACAGCTACGGATTCAATAAAAAGTATTCAGAGCAGACCAGTGAGCAAATCGATAAAGAGGTCCGCAGAATTATTGACCTGAATCATGACCGAACCATCGAGTTGCTCAAGAAGCATAAGGATGAGCTCGAGAAACTGGCTGAAGCACTTCTTGAAAGAGAAGTTCTTGACCACCACGCCCTGAGGGACTTGCTGGGTGATCGTCCGCACGGAAAATATCCGGATGGAATTTTCGAGCCACGCTCTGATTCCAAGAAAAATGGAGTTCAGAAAGAGGACGAAGAAAAATCTGATGTGGCTGATGCTGAGATAGTTGAATCTGAGGATACTCAAGAGGCAAAAGAAGAGACAAAAAACGACACAGAAGATTCTTCAGACAAAAAAGAGAGTGAAGAGTCCAAGGCCTGAAAGATTGGCTATTAACATTGAGATAATCTACAGGTAAACAAAGGATAACGCCTCCTTAACAGTAGCGCAAAGGCTGAGGTTTAGTTTTGCAGTGCATTATGAAAGCAAAACTAAAACATATCAGCACACGTGAAAACACACATAATATCAGCACTCGTTTGTTTTGCGCTTTCTTTTTCGTTTAACCTAAAAGCGCAGGATGCAGGTACCATCACCGGTACCGTAGTAGATGCCGAAAGCGGCGAAACTCTTATCGGAGTTAATGTAGTACTTCAGGGAACTACCATTGGTACTTCCACAAACCTTGATGGCCAATATACCATCAAGAATATTGAGCCGGGCAGTTATACCCTTGAAGTCAGTTATATTTCTTTTCAAAAACAAACCATTACCGGCGTAGAGGTAAATTCCGGCGAAGTAACCAAGCTGGATATTACCCTTCAACCCGAAACCGAAAAGCTTGACGACGTAATTATTACGGCCGAAGCTATTTTGGATAATGAAGCCGGGTTGCTCAGGCAGCGCCAAAAAGCCATTTCATTCAGCGATGCTATTTCTGCTGAAAGTATCTCCAGCAGCGGTAGCGGAGATGCAGCCGGAGCCCTAAAGAAAGTTGTTGGGGCTTCTGTAGTGGATGGTAAATATGTATTCATCCGGGGATTGGGAGACCGATACACCAGTACCCACCTGAATGGATCAGAACTGCCTTCTGCAGATCCTAACAGGAAATCTTTTCAGCTCGATATATTCCCAAGCAATCTTCTGGAGAATATCGTAACCCTGAAAACATTTACACCCGATAAGCCGGGTAACTTCAGTGGGGGGTTGGTAGATATTGCAACCAAGGATTTTCCGGAGCAATTCTCATTCCAGGCTTCTGCCTCAACAGGGTTTAATACCAAATCTACATTTACAGACCTTGTTGTAGGAGATGCAAGCAGCACCGATTATTTGGGTTTTGACGGAGGAAGAAGAGGAGTCCCTCAGGAAGTCCGGGACTTTATAAAAAGCGGACAGGAATTTCCAACCCTGCGTGATACCCGCAATGATCCGGAAGCTGCAGAAACGCTCGATCGTTTATCAAATGCTTTCAACAACGAATTTCGTCCCCGTGAGCAGTATGGGGTGATGGACCAGAGTTATGGTATTTCCGTAGGGAATCAGGTTCCCTTTTTAGGAAACGACCTGGGATACACGGCCAGCTTTTCATACAGCCAGGGGTATTCAGGTTATGATGACGGAGTGGTATCAAGATACGACCTGGTTGGTAATTTCGACGATTCTGAGCAGCTGTTTCGCCGGCTTGATGTGACTGACATCAAAGGCCAGCGCAATGTGGACTGGGGTGGAATGGCAACACTATCGTATCGACTGTCTGATGCGCATAAAGTTTCCGCACGTTTCCTGAGAACTCAAAGCGGTACCGGCGAAGGCCGCTATTTAGAAGGTTTTCAGTACGACATCCCCAATGCTCTTTTCCAAACGCGTGTGGTTCAATATACGGAGCGAAGTCTGTCTTCATTCCAGTTAAGCGGGAAGAGCTATTTCGAGAACTTTCTCAAAACTACGGTGGAGTGGAAAGCCGCAAGCGCAACAAATATTCAGGATGAACCTGATTTGCGTTACTTCACTACCCAGGTGGATACTTTTCCATCAGGGGCAATTCTCCATTCAAGCCCAACCAATAACTTCCAGCGACCAGGACGTTTCTACCGAAATCTGGAAGAGTCAAACCGTTCAGTTGGTGTGGATGTAACCATTCCTTTTAATTCCTTCAACGGAGTGGCAGGTAACATCAAGTTTGGTGGTAACCTTGTTGATGTTGATCGTGATTTCAGAGAACAACGATTTGACTTCTATACCGACACACAGAACTTCACCCTGAACGATGTGGAAGGGAATGTGGATGCGTTTTTTGATTCACTGGGAATCTTAAGATACAGCAACAGTGGCCGGCCACAATTCGGAAACTATGTGCAGAATGCTTCCACCCCAAGAAGTAATTATGACGCCACTCGAACCGTTTCTGCTGCTTACCTCATGGCCGAATTGCCCGTTACCGATTGGTTCAGGCTAATTGGGGGAGTGCGGCTTGAGCAGGCTGATATTGAAGTGGTAAGTCAGGATACATCGCTCGCTGTTGGTTCAATCTCCAATACCGATTATCTGCCTTCTGTGAACGGTATTTTCAGCCTCACCGATAATATGAACATCCGGGCAGCTTATACCAAAACGGTAGCACGCCCGACATTCAGAGAGCTTGCACCTTATATCACCTTCGACTTTGTAGGAGGATTATTATTTCAGGGGAATGAAAACCTGAAGCGCACGCTGATTACCAATTATGATATTCGCTGGGAATTATTCACTGGTCCGGGTGAAATACTGGCTGTAAGTGGGTTCTATAAAGAACTGAAAAATCCTTTAGAGCGGGTAATCAGAACAGATATCGGGAATGATGCACTTTCCATTCAGAACGTAGAAGAAGGTCGTGTGTACGGGCTCGAACTTGAAATCCGCAAGAACCTGGGCTTCCTTACCGAGAATCTGCGTCACTTTTCATTAGCTACCAACTATACGCTTGTACGCTCTTATGTGGATATTCCTGAATTAGAACTGCTTGTAATTCGAAATGCAAAACCTGATGCAGAAGATACCAGGGAACTGCAGGGCCAATCTCCTTTCCTCTTCAATTTTGATTTGGGGTACTCAAACCCTGACATCGAGTTCAACTCCTCGGTGAGCTACAACTACTTTGGAGACCGATTGGGGATTATCTCTGAGGGCGCCACCCCGGATATTTATGAACGAGGATATGGCTCTCTCAACTTCACCGCCAACAAAACCATTGCTGATCATTTCGAGCTCAGCTTTAAGGTGGGCAATATTCTGGACCCGTATATCATTCAGTCACAATCCTTTAATGGTGACGAATATTTCTATCAGCGATATAAGCGTGGACGTACATTTTCTCTGGGCATTAAATACAAGATTTAAAGAGGCTTTAACTTAAATCCCAAATAACCAAAACGTACAAATGAAAAAAGTAACGCTACTTATTGCAGCACTGATGATTGTTCCCGCTCTTGCGATGGCGCAAACAACAGTGACTGTCAGTTCTAACATAACGGAAGACACCGAATGGACTTCTGACAACGAATACCTGCTCGATGGTATGATTTTCGTAACCGACGGTGCGGATCTTTATATCGAAGCCGGAACCACTGTTCGCGGAGCGGCAGGGCAAGACCTTGATGCTTCCGGGCTGGTAATTACCCGCGGTTCCAGAATCTTCGCTGAAGGCACTGCAGATTCCCCAATTATCTTCACAGCAGAAGATGATGCCAACTTAACCAAAGATGATGTTGGTGAGTGGGGTGGTATTGTAATTCTTGGTCGCGCATCAACAAATAATACAGTTGAAGCGACCATCGAAGGTGTGAATGAGATCGAATCTGATCCTGCTCTTGTAGGCTACGGTGGAGATAACGACATGGACAATTCGGGTGTTCTTCGTTATGTATCTATTCGACATACAGGAATCAACATTGGTTCCAGTTCAGGTAATGAAATTCAAGGACTGACTTTAGGTGCAGTAGGTGCCGGTACTACCATCGAATACGTTGAGTCATTTGCCTCAGGTGATGACGGATACGAGTGGTTCGGTGGAACAGTAAATACCAAATATTTGGTGTCTGCTTTTAATAATGATGATGCCTTTGACTGGGACCAGGGCTTTCGTGGAAAAGGTCAGTTCTGGTTTGTGATTCAGGACAGTGATCAGGCCGGACGTTCTGCTGAAATGGACGGAGCCGGAGGAGATGAAACAGGTACTCCATTCGCCTATCCTGTTATCTCCAACGCTACCTATGTAGGGCCGGGAGTTTCTTCCACTCCATCCGGAGATCCTGGACAAATGCTTGAGTTCCGTGACAACACCGGTGCTCTTTATACTAACTCTATCTTTACCGACCACCCGGGTAACGCCCTTCGTGTGGAAGATGTGGACGGAGTTGATGAATTCGATTCAAGAGCTCGTCTCGAAGCAGATTCTTTGAACATCAATAATAGTGTATTCTTCAGCTTTGGTACAGGAAACACCCTGGCCGACATGGCTACCAACGATTACGAAGCCACCATGCTGAATGAAAACGGCAATAGCGTTACAGATCCTCAGTTAGGGGGAATTAGCCGAACCGATGATGCAGGTTTAGACCCGCGTCCGGGTAATGCTGATGTTCTTGAGGGAGCAGAAATTCCAAATGATGCTTTCTTCAGTAATGTAGCTTACAAAGGTGCTTTTGGCGGTAACAACTGGTTAGCCGGATGGACTGCCCTGGATCAATACGGATATCTGGCAGCTGAAGGGACAGCTGGAACGGTAACTGTTTCAGCCAATATTACCGAGGATACATACTGGACCGCAGACAATGAATATCTTCTGGACGGGATGATCTTCGTAACCAATGGTGCGGATCTTTATATCGAAGCCGGAACCACTGTTCGAGGAGCAGCCGGTCAGGACCTTGATGCTTCCGGATTAGTAATTACTCGCGATTCCAGAATTTTTGCTGAAGGTTCTCCAAGCAACCCTATTGTATTTACAGCTGAAGAGGATGCCAACTTAACCAAAGATGATGTTGGAGAATGGGGTGGTATTGTAATTCTTGGCCGAGCATCAACCAATAATACTGTTGAAGCGACCATCGAAGGTGTGAATGAGATTGAGTCTGATCCTGCACTGGTAGGATATGGCGGTACAGACGACATGGATGATTCCGGTGTACTTCGTTATGTATCGATCCGACACACAGGGATCAACATTGGATCAAGTTCAGGTAATGAGATTCAGGGACTGACTTTAGGTGGAGTAGGTGCCGGTACAACTATCGAGTATGTTGAGTCATTTGCCTCAGGTGATGACGGATACGAGTGGTTCGGTGGAACGGTAAACACCCGTTACCTGATTTCCGCTTTCAACAATGATGACGCTTTTGACTGGGATCAGGGCTTCCGTGGAAAAGGTCAGTTCTGGTTTGTAATTCAGGATAGTGACCAAGCAGGTCGTTCAGCTGAAATGGACGGAGCCGGCGGAGATGAAACCGGTACGCCATTTGCTTACCCTGTAATTGCAAATGCTACCTATATTGGACCGGGTTCATCCTCAACACCATCCGGAGATCCGGGACAAATGCTGGAATTTCGTGATAACACCGGTGCTCTTTACGCCAACTCTGTATTCACCGACCACCCGGGCAATGCTCTTCGCGTGGAAGATGTAGATGGCGTAGATGACTTCGATTCACGTGCCCGACTGGAAGCAGACTCACTCAACATCAACAACAGCTTCTTTTTCGACTTCGGTACAGGTTCAACTATTGCTGAAATTGCCACCAACGATTACGAAGCCACCATGCTGAATGAAAACGGAAACTCAGTGACCGACCCACAACTGATTGGTATCAGCCGAACTACTGACGGAGGTTTGGATCCTCGTCCTGTTCCAACAAGCCCTGTCTATGGTGCAGCCGGCTCGATGGGAGACAGCTGGTTCTACAGCACAAATTACGTTGGTGCCTTCGATGGTACTAACTGGGCAGCAGGATGGACTGCTCTGGATGCTTACGGCTTCCTGGGAGACGGCGTGGTTACGGATACAGAAGAACCGGTTGCCGAAGTGCCAAATGCGGTTTCTCTGAACCAAAACTATCCGAACCCATTCAACCCAACTACACAAATCAGCTTTACACTGCCAAAAGCGCAGCAGGTAACACTGAAGGTGTATGACATGCTGGGACGTGAAGTTGCTACGCTTGCAAACAGAGAAATGTTCTCTTCAGGTATGAATACCCTGAACTTTAATGCAAGCAATCTCTCAAGTGGTTTATACATCTATCGCTTAACCAGTGGAAATGTGGCTATAACGCGTAAGATGACACTGATTAAGTAATTAACCTATTCCTACTCACATAAACGTCTCACATCACTGTGAGGTGTGCTGATCAGAGAGAGCTCCGGGGAACCGGGGCTCTCTTTTTTTTGACTACAGATATTGGATTTAAGGATTACTGGGATTACTTAACCTCTTTGTCATTCCTGCGGAGGCAGGAGTCTGGTTCTCGGACATTTACAGTGAAATGACATTTTCGGTATCAATCTTGGTAACAAAGTTGTTGACACTCAGCAGATATTCCCGTACCATTAATCGTATAATTACGATATACGATTATGGCACTCACAAAAGCACAATTATTCGACGAAAAACAGGTGAAAGCTGCTGAGTTTGCAAAGGCTCTGGCTCATCCCGCACGTATAGCTATTCTGGAAATACTGGCAAAACGAAATACCTGTATATGTGGAGATATCACCGAAGAGCTGCCCCTGGCTCAATCCACCGTTTCCCAGCATTTGAAAGCATTGAAGTCTGCGGGAATTATAAAAGGTGAGATCGACGGAGTCCGAACCTGTTATTGCCTGGATGAAGAAAATGTAGCTGAATTGAAAACCGTGATGGAATCACTGTTAAAAGATCTGACGACCCAAAACCCAAATTGCTGTTGAAAAAGTATTCATAATCCCCCAATTCAAAATTTCCCAATTATGAAATCACATCAAAAATCACCCGAAGAGCTAAAAGAAACAGTTCGCCAGAAGTACAGCCAGATCAGTGAGCAGGCTAAAGATTATAACGCTCGTTCATGTTGTGGTGCAGGGGGAGAATCTACCAAAGTATATAACATCATGACGGATGATTACAGTGAACTGGAGGGGTATAATGCTGATGCAGATTTAGGTTTGGGTTGCGGGCTGCCAACACAATTCGCGCAAATCAAGAAAGGGGACTATGTAATTGACCTGGGTTCCGGGGCTGGAAATGATTGTTTTGTAGCAAGGCATGAGGCAGGGGCAGAAGGGAAGGTGTTGGGAATTGACTTTGCAGAACCGATGATTGCTAAAGCACGGCAAAATGCAGACAAGCTCGGGTTTAATAATGTGGAATTTCGATATGGGGATATAGAAGAACTGCCGGCTTCTGATGATGTAGCCGATGTAGTGGTCAGCAACTGTGTATTGAACCTGGTTCCCGACAAAGAAAAAGTTTTTACCGAAATTCACAGGGTGCTTAAACCCGGCGGACATTTCAGTATTTCTGATATTGTATTGGAGGGAGATCTCCCGGAAGCCCTTCGGGAAGATGCCGAAATGTATGCAGGATGTGTAGCCGGCGCCATCCAAAAAGAAACCTATCTGGGCTATATCAAAGAAGCCGGATTTGAAGACATCACCATCCAGAAAGAAAAACCGATTGAGATTCCCGAGGATATTCTAAGTCAATATTTAGCTGAGGACGAAATAGCCGAATTTAACTCAGGCGGAACCGGTATTTACAGCATCACTGTATTTGCCCGGAAAGCCGGGGAAGGTAAATCTGCGAAAAAGGAAGCCGTGACGATGCTCGGAAATGCCAATGCAAATGCTTGTGAGCCCGGTTCGGGATGCTGCTAAGTTTGTTAACTGATGTATCATAAACTGAAAGAATACATTCAAAAGCTGGAACCCGGTTACGATTCCATTCCTGACAAAAGAAAGGAAAACCTGAAGAAACTGTCTGATTATATCAGGAAAAAAACAGAGAATGACCGGGTAGCCAAACTGAACTTCATTTGTACGCATAACAGCCGGCGGAGTCACCTCGCCCAGATCTGGACTGCAGCGGCTGCGCATTATTATGGGATCGATAATATTGAAACCTATTCAGGCGGGACAGAAGCAATAGCCTTTAATCCGAGGGCGGTGGCAGCTATTGAAAGAGCCGGTTTTGAGGTTGAAAATCCCGGTGGAGACAATCCCCGGTATCAGGTCACATTTAGTGATGAGGCAGAATCGCTTACTTGTTTTTCCAAGAAATTCGATGATGATGTCAACCCGGATGCATCTTTTGCGGCTGTAATGACCTGTTCCGATGCAGATGAAAATTGCCCGTTTGTGCCCGGTACCGAATTCAGGATTGCTGTTACCTATCGTGATCCAAAAGAATCAGACGGCACCGATAAAGAGAAAGAAACCTATGATGAACGATGTTTTCAGATTGCTAAAGAGATGTTTTATATGATGAGCAACGTCTAAAAAAATTTATCCATATTAATCGCAAAAATACGATAAAATGAATACTTCAACTTTTATAACCACTTTGGTAAATAACACAGGAAAAGAGCTGCAATTCAGTCTTCCGGACTCAACGGTAATATCCGGTGATCTTCACATCACCGAAATACAACACCATTCGGTAGATTCAGTGGATTGTGGCGGAAACGAGCACTCATACAATGAAACGGTAATTCAGCTTTGGGTGAATGAGAACTCTGAAAATAAGGCTGAATGGACAACCGACAAGGCACTTAAGATCATCGGGCTTGTGGGGGAAAAACAAGAATACCGTGATGAAGCTGAATTGTTTATTGAGTTCGGCGATTCCGCTCATCCCACTATTCGATATTCTATACAAGATGTAAAGGAAAATTCAGAAATGCTTATTATGGCATTGTCGGTAAAACCCACTGTATGCAAACCAAGTTTAAACAGAGAAGTGAAAGCGGGGGCTTGTTGTTAAGATGTCAAATTCGGAAAAGAGCATGGACTTTTTTGAGCGATACCTGACAGTTTGGGTATTGCTGTGTATCGGAATTGGAATTGGGGTAGGATATCTGGCCGGGGATTCCATCGAAGTCATCAGCCGATGGGAGATTTACAAAGTCAACATACCCGTAGCTGTTTTGATCTGGCTGATGATTTACCCCATGATGCTACAGGTTGATTTTGCTTCGCTCAAAGAGATCGGAAAGTCACCGAAAGGAGTAGTGTGGACTGTTATCATCAACTGGGCTATAAAACCCTTTACCATGGCATTCTTTGCCTGGATATTCTTTGATCAGCTGTATTCTGCATGGCTGAGTCCTGAGCTGGCTGACCAATATATTGCCGGGGCAATCCTGCTGGGAGCCGCTCCTTGTACGGCTATGGTGTTTGTATGGTCCTATTTATCGGACGGAGATCCTAATTATACCCTGGTGCAAGTCTCGGTAAATGACTTGCTGATATTGGTATTGTTCATTCCTATTGTTGGTCTGTTGCTGGGTATTACGGATATTATCATTCCGTGGAATACATTGGCAGCCTCCATTATCGTTTTTGTGGTGATTCCATTAGTAGCGGGTTATCTGACACACAAAGTGGCCATCGCTAAAAAAGGGAAGCAGTGGTACACCGAAACCTTCCTGCCAAAGTTCAAACCTGTTTCCATTTCAGCATTATTGATCACATTGATTCTGCTGTTTGCTTACCAGGGAGAACGCATTATATCACAGCCTTTGGATATCATCTTCATTGCCATCCCTCTGATCATCCAGACATATTTCATCTTTGGAATCGCATGGTTTGGGGGAAAGTGGATCGGGTTGCCGTATCAGGTTTGTGCACCGGGATCTATGATCGGGGCCAGTAACTTTTTTGAGCTTGCAGTTGCCGTGGCTATCGCTTTATTCGGACTGCAGTCTGGTGCAGCTTTAGTAACCGTTGTTGGTGTTTTGATTGAAGTGCCTGTGATGCTATCGCTGGTAAGATTTGCTAACAGCAAGCGAGCAAGCTACTGATACACGTAACGAGGGTAGTTTATCTGATTTCTGCTAATTGTGGATTTCGGGTTTTGAACCATGATTTGTAGGATGATAGGATTGCAATGATTAGTACTGGCTCTGATGCTCTGCGTCGGAGCGGATATTAGTTTGTAAGTATTGTACAGTTCGCATCCGCAAGGAGGCCCAAATAATAGTCTAACGCATTAGAGATAGCTGCCATAGATCCGTGTTGTCAATCTTTAAAAGAGGCTGGATGGCAAGAAGCCCAATTTTTCCAATTTGTGATTCCAGGTATTCAAGTTCTTCAAACTGAGCTTCAACATCTGGATCGGGAGGTAACTCCACACCACTGTCTTTCATAATCAGAATGCCTTTTGCTTTAATGGATAGCTCCAGGTAAACGCGTAAGTAGCAAATAATATCGCCTACTACTGCCGGCGGAAACTTATCACGTATAGATTGAATATATCCTCCAATTCTTGTCTGTGAGATATTGCCGGCTAATAAGATTTGTAACAGCTCCATGTCACTGTCGAGCCCGGTGCCGAGCCAGGAGCGGGTGTGAGCCTCACTTTTCTTGAATACGAGGTATAAAACAGGCGGTAAAGAAATGGTGATGAGTAAGGCTGAAGTAGTAGGTGGCAGCAGAAACATGTTAAATAAAGCATGCAGTACCACAGCGAGCAGGAAACCGGGGACAAATGAAAGCATAGCCGGCCAGTCTTTAGTATCGAATAAATCCTTACTGATGATAGCTGCGATGGCTGTTGTACAACCATGCATTATAGCTGTGCCGAATCCCCGTACAAACCAGGTGATCAAAGTAGCTTCTTCTAATGCTCTAAGGTAATACAGGTTTTCAATAATGGCGAATCCGGCTCCTACAGCCAGGCCAAAAATTGCAGCATCTACCATAAACCCGACCCTACGAGTCACAATCAGAAAAATAACAGGGAGAAATTTTAAAAACTCTTCACTAACCGGTGCTATATACCTGGATAACGCCGCTCTGTCAATACCTGTATTATTCAGAATGGTTCCATGAAACAGTACAGCTATACCGGCTATTAAGAATCCAAAGAGAATGGTGATTATCACTTCTCTTGTTTTTATAAGCTGAAAGCTGTCAAGCATCCACATGCCAATCAGAAAAATGACTATGGGCAAAAGGGCAAAACTAAACTCTAAAACCTGGATCATGCTCGCAAATTTTATTTTATCTCATCAATCTTAATGAAATCATCAGTTCATCACTGCGGGTGCCTGCAATATCGTTCCAGGCAGAGGCATAACCTACTGAAAAGGTAGATTCCAAGATGGAAATGACGGATAACCTGAAGTCTAACTGTGCCCCGGCATTGTAATATCGTTGCAAAAAGGTATCATCATCTATGTTGGTGAGTAATCCTGTGGTGAATAGATTAAGTTGTGCCCAGTTAGCATATAGGTTCATAAAACCGGCCCTTTTAAATCGCACAGGTGGGAGGGACCATTCCACCATCAGTTTTCCATAATTGGTACCGCCAACCTGGTTTAGATCCGCACCGGGAAAAGCCTGTGGCGATCGGTATCTTTTACTGGGTTTGTAATCAATCCAGTTGTTACCAAATCCTCCAAAATAGAAGTTGCCAAGAGGCTCTCTTCTGGGGGAGAATGAAATGCCTGCCGAAGACCTTAGCCAAATGGAAGAGTGGTGAATAGGCAATGCAATTCCATAGTCCAAATTTTGATTTACCCTCGGAAATAAAGTGCCCTCAACATAATTGTGATAGGTCTGCAGCTCCCAACCCCATCCTTTTTCATAATCCACTGCTCCTAATGATGCCAACATGGCTTTATAAGATAAACTGCCCGAAAGAGAAACGAATTCAGAAAAAGAGGTAATTACATTCTGGAAACTTGGCAGTCGTTCCATCCCACCATAGTAAGCGGTACTTAAATCAGCCGTAAGCGTTTTATCAACCTCGTCCATCAGTTGAAAATTTCTTCCCAATCCAATGGAATACCCTTTACGTGACTGTTTGGTAGGGCCAAAAAGGTCATAGAAATCAGCTCCGTTATAGTTACCGAAATATCTCCACTTTTGAGCTTCATAGGAAAAAGAAGCATGGAATCTTTCATCACCGGCCAGACTGGAATAGGGGGAATAAGATAGTGCAATGCCCAAATTGTGAAACCTGAGTGGGTCGTTGAAATTGAATCGCATTCCGGCTGCGGCATAGTCTTTGAATCCCTGAATAATAGGGTAGGCCGAGGTTAAAGCCATGTTTGAGAAAGGTGTATAATCGGATTGTCCCGTCCGTAATTCATCCACGTTATACTTTTCGGGAGAAGGCGGGGGAAGCATCCAGTCTATAACAACGGGGTGCTTTTCAACTATTTCTTGCCCAAGAAAATTAATGGCACTTACTCTTTCCGCAGGCTTGTTCTCAATGAGTACAGGTAAGAATCCTTTTCCCGTATATTCGAACGCCATGAGGGTGTCATCCGTAATGGGAATAGGTTTGAAATAACCGGTTTCTACATTGGTAAGCCATTCCATTTGATCGTTTTCGATGTCATATCTGGTAATATTTGATACACCGGAGTAATAGCTGGAACCAAACAAGAACTTTCCATCTTTAGAAAACTTAAAACTGGCGGGGGAACTCACTTCGAAATCATAGATTTCCTTAGGCTCAAATTTCCCCTGCATTAAAGAGTCGGTACTCATCATGACCAGCTTTTGCAGGCCTTGCACATCACCGATAGCAGCACTCAAATATTTGCCGTCGGGAGAGATATCGATATCAAAGAGATCTTCACCATAAGGCATGGAATGGATTCGGTTCCATTCTGTATATGGCTCCGGGATGCGAATTAAGGATACAATGCCATTTAAATGCCTGACTCCCCAAAGAGATCGGTCATTGGGATTGAACACCAGATCTCCGGCGCGCAGATCTTTTATCAATTGCCTTGAGTTGCCGGTTTCTATGTTTACGGCAAATAAATCACGCCAGCCGTTATTATCATTGGTATAGAATATCGTTTGGCCGTCAGCATTATAGGCTAATGAACTAACGAAGTAGAGAGCAGATCCATTAATATCTGCAACACGCTCCATTCCCCCCGTTCTTGGATCTAACAAAGCGATATGTGCAATCTGGCCCGGGAGATCAGCTGCAAAAATAATTTTATTCAATTCTTTTGCATAGATAGCTGAAGAAACACCTCCAATGGGTGTTTCTGAGAGTAAGGTTCTCTCTGTAACCGGATTCCTTCTGATGTTAGCCAGATTATTTTGTTGCCATTCTTTTTCCCATTCTATCCATTCAGACCATTCATCATCTAATGAATTTCCGTAAACCTGCTCAAATTGTCGGGCATAAAATCTTTTACTGTCGTCATCCCGGGAAACCCACTCAAGTAAAGATTCCGGTCCATATTGGTAAGACAGGTAAGCCATAAAGCGGGTGCCATACATGTAGGAATTTGCACCGGCTTCAAAGTCGGTAGTGGTGCCTTCTGACTCCAGCCCAACGGCATCATAAATATAGGAAGAGTCGCGCACCATAGTCCGGAACATCATTTCGTCATATGCGCCCATTACTCGTCCGATGCCGCCCGACATCCACGTGGTCATATACTCAGCAATACCTTCATGGTACCATCTTGGGGAAAAAATCCGGGGCACCGTCAGGTAGCTGTATAGCATAGAAACGGGGTTGTCCCGATCAGGGAAAACTTTACCGGCAAACAGTTTACGATAAAAACGATCAGCTGAAGATGATTTCTCCTGAGCGATTATATGAACCAACTCGTGCTTCATCAGCACACCTATTCGTTCATTAGCGGGGTTGGTCTCGTATGCATAATGGAAGGGAGCTATTCCCATCAAAATCACATTATTAGGTACGGCTGAGGCACCACCCTGCGCAAAGTCACCAAAATCGGACATTATCACCGTTACCGGCTCAGTAACCTGGTAGTTAAACTTATCTTTATGGAAATCGAGTGCGTTGGTGTAGCTTCGGATTGTGTGGTTGATGAGGTATTCATGCCCGAAATTATAATAAACAAGGTTCAGATCTTCCGTTTTTACCGTTTTGTACTGCCCGAAGGCAAAGGATTGAAATAATAAGAGTATGAGACCTCCCAAAATAAATTTGCTTGCATAACCCAAAATGTACTCCGTTAATTTTTTTGTTAACCCCGCACCTATTTAATCAACCCTGACTTAAAAAACAAAAGAATGACCCCGATTAAAGGGCCATTCTTGATTTGCCGCAGCAGTTAGCTTCTATGTTTGAATAAATGGATGAATTTTATAGCCTTTGATCAAACTCAGGGCTTGCAACCATTCTATGGAAATTAGGATTGGCCATTAACCGGCTGAAATTAGGGCTTGCCATCAGCTGGTTGAAGTTCGGACTTGCCAGCAATTGGCTGAAGTTCGGCATCGCCATTAGCTGTCTGAAGTTTTGACTGGCCATCAGCATACTAAAATTAGGACTAGCCAAGAGCTGATTAAATTCCCGACTTGATACAAGCCGGTTGAAGTCGGGACTTGCCATGAGCTGGCTAAAATTCGGAATTGCCATGAGTCGGCTGAAATCTGGGCTGGCCATCAAACTGTTAAAGCTGGGAATGGCCATTAATCGGCTGAATTCAGGACTTGCAACCAATCGGCTGAAACCCTGGTTTGCCATTAATTGGCTAAATTCAGGACTGGCAACCAGGCGACTAAAATCAGGACTGGCGATCAGTCTGCTAAAGCTGGCGCTGGACATTAAATTGTTAAAACCAGGACTGGAAACTAATCTGTTGAAGTCTGGATTCGCCATTAACTGGGTGAATGTTGGGTTAGCCATCAGGCTGCTGAAATTTGGGCTTGCCATCAAACGGTTAAATTCAGCACTTGCTGCAAGTTGATTAAATTCCGCAGCAGCAGTAAGCTGGTTAAAGTCAGGATTTGCCATTAAGCGGCTAAAATTTGGGTTCGCAATTAGGCGACTGAAATCAGGTACTGCTAAAAGCTGACTAAAGTCAGGGCTTGCCATTAATGAGTTGAAAGAGGGGTTCTCTGCCAACCGGTTAAAATCGGGACTGGCTGTGAGCAGTATAAACTCAGGTGATTCCATTAACCCATTAAACTCCGCGCTTGCTGCAAGACGACTGAAATCCGGGCTTGCCATTAACTCATTGAAAGCTGCGCTTGCAATTAATTGATTAAAGCTTTGACTTGCCATCAGTTTATTGAAAGAGGCTTCTGACATAAGCTGAGAAAAATCAGGACTTGCTATCAGTTGATTGAATTCCGGACTTGCAAACAGCTGGTTAAAGTCAGGACTGGCCATTAGCTGGACAAAAGCTTCATTTTGAGAGAGCTTCTTTAACTCACCCGATTCTACCAAGTCGATAAAAACATCGCTTTGTAAAACCTGCTGAAATTCTTCGTCATCCAGAGAAATATCTGCATGCGTCATTTGTGTTCCCCGATACCTTTCGGCACGTTCAACCGGGTCTCCTCCGATTGTCCCGCTTACATCACTTTGATTTGGTTGTGGCATTCCGGTAATAAAAACTACCAAAAGAGCAACGGCTGCTCCTACAAGCGCAGAGGCTATATTTTGACCCGAAAATAGTTTGTTTGATTCAGACATAGTGTCCCCATTATTATGTTTATGATTGATGTTAGAATTAGATTGTACCCCGTAAACCCATGATTCATTTACTATTTCTTGTTGTACCCGGGCTGAGATGGACTCAGAAGGATCGATTTCCGATCCAAGTTTTTTAATGTTTTTTGAAATTTTTAATAGATCGTCATAAAGAGCTTTTGCTTCCTGGTCTTCTTCCAGAATTTTTTTCACTTTCAGGCTTTGTGCTGCTGAGTTTTCCCCGTCAATTTCAGCCTGAATTAAGTATATAAGCTCCTGTTCCATCTAATATCTACTGTCGAATTGGTATTGTTTACTTTAAGTACACCACAAATTGGAAAAAGTTGGTAAGTTTTTGTATCCCGATAAAAATGATATAAAAAGTAGCTAAAGCAGTTTTTCACGCAATTGAATTCTTGCCGTGTATAATCGCGATTTTACTGTTCTGGGTTCTATGTCCAAAATGCCTGCAATTTCTTTATAGCTTAGTTCTTCGAAATGTCTTAATTGGATTACAACCCGATAATCTGTAGGCAGCTCACCAATACATTTCGCCAGAATTCTGTTTTCCTCTTTTTTTAATAATTTTAAATAAGGGTTTTCTCCGCTACTATGATACAGTGACAGGCTGGAATGTGTTTTTTTGTTTCTTAGGTGATTAAGAGACTCATTTACCATTATTCGATACAGCCAGCTGTAAAATTTAAAATCAGGGTTGTAGGTATGCAGCTTTTTCCAGCACTTCAGAAATCCAGTTTGGGTTATATCTTTGGCTGTATCTGAGTTTTTAACAATACCCCATGCTGTTCTGTACATCTGGCGCTCATATCGCTTTACCAAAAGGTCAAAAGCACTATTGTCCCCATTCAGACAACGTTTGATAAGATCATAGTCACCTACATCAGCCATAACATGTATTAGTTAGGAAAATGCTTTCAGTCGTTGAAAGCTGTAATAAAGGCCTGCTTTACAGGCCGCGCCTTACCTAATCGATTAAATCAAATACCTGGTCAAGGCGGGTAAATTTGAAAATATCTTTAATATGACTGTTCAGGTTTTTTAACCTGAGCGAGTGCCCGTTTTCATTCAGCCTGTGGTTTGTTTTTACCAACACCCCTAACCCCATGCTTGAAATGTATTTTAATTCCCCCATATCAATGGTCAAAGTCTCTTCATGCTCAGAAAGCTTATCAGAAGCAATGCTTTCCTGACTTGCACTAAACTCACCAATAAACTTTAACTCGTTTTCACTTACTTCTTCAATCTTCAGCATGTAAAAACCCTAAATCAATTTTGTGATTGTTATGGTCGATATCCCGTTCCGATGAACAAACTTGATATCATCCATAATTTCTTTAACCAGGTGAATACCCAATCCCCCGGATTTTTTTTGCCTGAAATATTCCTCAAAGTTAACATCTCTCGCTTGAGTTATATCAAATGGCTTTTCTTCAAAATCACTCAGGCTTAATATAATCTTACGATTCTTTTTTTCAACTATTAGTTTAATATCAAACTCTGCATTCGGATTATGCCGAACCATGTTCATGAAAATTTCTTCAACGGATAATTCAATCTTTCGTTGATCATTTTCATTGACCTCATAACCCGCCCAATTTTTTTTAAGGAAGTCGAATATGTTCTGTAATTCATCAACATCCCGTTTAAAAGTACCCGTAATTTTCATAAGCAGAGAAGTCAGTGTTATACCACCCAGAAAACCGTCAATATTTGATGTATATATAAAATTATTGCATAAAATGTACTCTAAATAATACATTGAGGTTAATGTGGGCCTGTGCCTTGTTTGCCTTGTAAACAGAGCTCTTGCCCGGGTTCTGAACTATGATTTACAGGATTAACGAATCCCCTGAATAGTATTTACTCTGAAGTTTTGGTAATTACTCACTCTGATGCCCTGCGTCGGAGCGGATGGGTTGTTAGAGAAATCGGTTCGCAAAAAAATTTCTACTTGCAGAACTGTTTCTAATTTCCAAATGTTAGCTAACCAAACAACATGAAATTTTAGGTACAGAACATTGACGTTTGTAACACGCAGAGCCCATTTTAATGCCGCCCACCGCCTTCATAATCCCGATAAGAGTGAGGAGTGGAATCGGGAAACGTTTGGTAAGTGCAACCTTCCAAACTGGCACGGCCATAACTATATAATTGAAGTTACCGTAACCGGTGAGCCTGATCCGGAGACGGGGTATACCATTGATCTTGGTAAATTAAAATCCATTATCAAAGAGAAGGTTCTGGATCCCTGCGATCATAAAAACCTGAATCTGGATGTAGATTTTTTGCAGGGAATCATTCCCACAACGGAAAACCTGGTTCGTGCTTTTTTCGACGAATTGCGCCCTGATGTGGAAGCCGCCTGTTCCAAAGACGGAAAGTTGTACAAGGTTAAGCTGTACGAAACCGAACGAAATATTGCCGAATATTGTCCGTACAGAGGACTATAACAGACTATTCATCATTAGCAGTTAGAGATATGATTAAGAATGAAATACAACGATTTTATGACCCTACCTTCACGGTAACGGAAGAATACAAAGAATCCCTGCCTGATTTACAGAATGGGCCGGCTTCTCTTATAGAAGGGGCAAATGTCCCTATCCAGCAGGTGGGCATTTCCAATTTCAAGCTTCCGCTGAAGTTCAGACGAAGAGAAGGCGACCCCATTACGCTTGAGGCTTCTGTAGATGGATATGTAAGTCTTGAAATGGATAAGAAGGGGATTAACATGAGTCGGATCATGCGCACCTTTTATAAGTTCCAGGATAAGGTTTTTCATCTCGACCGACTTGAAGAAATTTTACGGGCATACAAAGATGATTTAGATAGCCAGGAATCTTTTTTGAGAGTCAGTTTCAACTATCCGCTGCTCAAAGACAGTCTGCGTTCCGACATGAAAGGGTACCAGTACTACAAGGTTTCCTTTGAGGGACGGCTGGACAATTACAATCAGTTTCAGAAATACATGCACCTCGATTTTGAATACAGCAGTGCATGTCCGTGCTCGTACGAGTTGTCTGAACATGCTCGTGAAACCCGTGAAGTAGCTGCCATACCTCACAGCCAGCGAAGCGTGGCTAATGTGACGGTAGCGCTGAAGGATGAGTTTTTCGTAGAGGATTTGGTCAATATCTGTCGAACAGCCCTTCAAACTGAAACACAGGTTATGGTGAAAAGGGAAGACGAACAGGCGTTTGCAGAACTGAACGGAGCTTATCAAAAATTCGTGGAAGATGCCGCTCGTCTTCTTTATGATGAATTGGACAGCTACAACAGCATCCGTGATTTTGTAGTCCGATGTGTACACATGGAAAGCTTGCACAGCCATGATGCGGTAAGCAGAATTTGTAAAGGACTCCCGAATGGTTTGAGATAACCGGAGTTGTTTTGTTAAACTAAGCCTCGCTCCATAAAGAGCGGGGTTTTTTTATGAAAATCAGGTAAGGTTTTCAATTTATAGCCCATCAAATCCCAAGTATCAACTCCAATCAAATCAATAACAATGGCAAATCCTGATTTTTCCAGTCTGAAGGCCTTATATATTAACTGCACGTTGAAAAAATCACCCAGGGAAAGTCATACCCGAAAGCTGATTGAAGTGTCAATGAACATCATGGAGAAAGAGGGCGTGGAAGCTGAATGTATCCGTCTGGTTGATCATGATGTAGCCTATGGTGTGTATCCTGATATGAAAGAGCAGGGAGTAGATACCGATGAATGGCCGGAGCTTTGGAAGAAAGTGGAGGCTGCAGATATACTTGTAGTCGGAACGCCGATTTGGCTGGGGGAGAAGTCGTCGGTAGCAACCAAGCTTATTGAACGGCTGTATGCTATGAGTGGACTCCAGAATGAAAGGGGACAATATCTCTTTTACGGAAAAGCCGGAGGTTGTATTGTAACGGGTAATGAAGACGGAATAAAGCATTGTGCAATGGGTGTATTGTATGCCCTTCAGCATATCGGGTACAGTATTCCCCCACAGGCGGATGCAGGCTGGATCGGAGAAGCAGGACCCGGACCAAGCTATGGAGATGAAAGTAAAAACGGGCCGGTTGGGTTTGATAACGAGTTTACCCAGAGAAACACCACTTTTATGACCTATAACCTGCTTCATTTGGCAAAAATGCTCAAGGAACACGGCGGGTATCCCGCTTATGGAAACTCGCGAAAAGAGTGGGATGATGGCACTCGGTGGAACTTTGAAAACCCGGAATACCGGTAGCTTGACGAACAAATATTGGGTTGTGAAATGATATAGACATCCAGTAAATTGATCTTGAATTTTCATCAGGCTGCGGCTTTTGTGTGCTTAGTCATTAAGATTTTACCGGATGTTCAATTGGTTTAAAAAGAAATCAGCTTCTTCTTTTACAAACGAAGAATGGATTGAAGCGCTGTCTCCACCGCCGGAAGATGCCGCCATCTCAAAGCTGAGAGCCTACCTAGTGAGGGGATTGAAAGCCTCTCTGTATAAGTACGTTGATAAAAATCTGGGCGATTTTGTGGAAGACATAGCCCAGGATTCCGTTCTGAAAATTCTCGACAAGCTGGATACCTTTCGCGGAGAGAGTAAATTCACAACCTGGGCCATGAAAATAGCAGTGAGAGAAGGCTATACCGAGCTCAGGAGGAAACGATACGATGATATTTCCCTGCAAGATTACGTGAATCCAAAAGGAGAGAAAGAGCATGCGGTTGAGATTGAAGAGAAAGAAGCTTTGCCCGATCAGATTGCGCATGAGTCGATGGCCGTTGAGAAAGTGATGAAAGTGATGAACGAGCAACTCACTGAAAAACAGAAAACGGTGCTTCAGTATTTAATTATAGATCAGATACCGTTAACGGTTGTGGCGGATAAAATGGATACGAACCGAAATGCGATTTATAAGCTGGTGCACGATGCCCGCCTGAAGTTGAAAAACAGCCTGGAGTTGGAAGGTATTGATCCGGAAAAACTTTTGGAGGAGATGTAAGAAATGGAAGCGACAACTCATCAGGATAAGGCAAGAGATATATAAAAATGAAATTGAATAAACAGATCATAAAAATATTAGTAAGCAGCGTAAAGGCTACGCATGAGCATGAGCTGGGATGTGGGGAATGCTTTGATGAGATTCACGAGTTTGCCGAGATGGAGCTGTTGGGGAAATCTCCCGAAAAAGCCAAGCCACTGGTTAAAGAGCACTTGGAGAAATGCGGAGAATGCAGAGAAGAGTACAAAGCCCTATTAAAGGCAATGGAGAACCTGGAAGTGTATCAGTAAGCTGTTGGGAATAATGCACTCTTATAAAATTAGTATCCCTTTGTTACCTCGACGGAGGTTACGAGCATAGAACTCGACACAAATCCACCGGCATTTAGGGTGAGTATAACTTCATCCCCATCTTTAACCGCTAACAAATCATCGGAACTGAGCTGTTTCCATTCATCATCCTGAATGCTCAGATATATGGATTGATCTGTCGTGCGGTTTTCAAGGGTTATGCTGCCACCATTCGATAAGTTTTTAGCCCAGGCATTTATACCCCATTGTTCGGCTTGGGTGGGGTAGAGAGTGCGGTAAAAGTGAGGGTAAACGCATCCACCGGAAATATGAGCAGATTTAATGCCACCGCCATTCGGAGAGTCTTCTATTACCTTATAGCCTCCTTTCCAGCCGGACAGCTCTGCTTTACTTTCAAAAGAAGAGAAATACACTACTTCTTCTGAGCCGGAAAGTTGTGGAGCATCACTGATAATGTTACAAGAGACAAAGCTGAAAACACTAATTAGAGCTAGGGAAAGAAGCTGAATACGCATATGCTTAAAGGTTGATAAACAGTTGTTTATAGTTACTAATTTTGCACCGAATAAACAATAGGTATTCCTTTAGGGGATGGTCCCGGCTATTTTGAGATAGAAGATCTAAGGATTTACAAAGTGAAGCCTCTTACAATATGCACTCGGTTTTGAAAAGTCCTATCTTTAAGGATTAAATATTCATCAAACCATCCTGTTCCCAATGAAGAAAACACGGTATACGCTTTTAACTCTTTTTGCTCTTCTTTTTTCAGTAAACTCTCTTTTTGCCCAAGATCCCATTCCGATTTCTGAAGCCCGTGAACAGGCGGAAGGGACTACCGTAACCGTTTCGGGGCATGTGACGGTAACCGATGAATTTTCAGGCCCCGTTTATTTTCAGGATGAAACCGGGGCCATTGCCTGGTTCGATTTTGACAACATGCGGGAAGAATTTACGCTGGATGTCCAACGCGGAGATTCCATCGTAGTAACCGGAGAGATCGGTTTTTTTAATGATCTGCTGCAGGTGGTAAATGCTACCTCCTGGGAATTTTTCCCCGACTCTACTCATAAAACCACTCCTGCAGAGATTACCGTTGAAGAAATGAATTCCGGTGACTTTGAAAGTCAGCTGGTTTCCATGATTGTGGATATTGATCACACCGGGTCTTTACAGGGGAACACGAATTACGACATTTCCGATAACAGTGGAACCGGGGAGCTGCGTATCGACCGTTTTACCAATCTGGTTGGAGCTGAGGCGCCTGAAGGCGTTACCACCATTGTGGGTGTTGTAGGAAGGTTCAGAGACACATTTCAGTTGCTACCACGCGATACGGAAGATTTAAATGCGGATCCATTTGAATATCCGGGAGAAGAAGTTTCCAAAGACCAGACATTTGAAGTGGCAACCTGGAATATTGAATGGTTTGGGGCCACCGGTCAAGGACAAGGCCCTGATGATGAAGCAGAGCAAATGGCGAATGTAGCTACGGTGATTACGGAGGTGGATGCCGATTTATATGCTTTTCAGGAAATTTCCAGTTCCACGGCCTTTGCTGACCTGATTGCCGGGCTGGAAGGTTATGGTGGTTTTATGGCAGATTTCTCCCAATCCCAAAAAACAGCTTTTGTCTTTAAACGAGCCACTATTGATTCGCTCGACTCGGGGATGATAACCTCCGGCATGACCCAATCAAACTGGGCAAATGGACGCTATCCGTTATTCTTCCGGTTCAATGCCACTGTAGAAGGAGAAACACGGGAGATTTATGCTTTCAATATTCACGCAAAAGCATTTGATGATTTCAATTCCTATAACCAAAGAGAAAATGCATCAGCCGAACTTAAGCAGTACCTTGACAGTGAAAGAGAAGCTGAGAATGTCATCTTTTTAGGTGATTACAATGATACTATTGAGGGATCTATTACATCGGGTCAGGACTCCCCCTATGATAATTTTGATGAGGATGAAGAATATACCATCCTTACCAAAAGTCTTGAAGAACGGGGATTTGCTTCCCAGGCATCCGGTTCTTTCATCGACCATATAACAATTACCTCAGAACTTACGGATGAATACATTGTGGCAACTGAACGCGTGGAGAATACCACGTACATCGGAAGTTACCTGAGTTCAACGTCGGATCATTATCCAATCTGGACACGGTTTCAGTTCACAACACTGGTAAGCAACGAGGAAGATCTCACTGAGCAGCCCGTAAACTTCTCACTGGAACAGAACTACCCTAACCCATTCAACCCAACTACACAGATCAGTTATCGCTTAGCCGAAAGCGGTTTTGTGCAGTTAGAGGTATTTGATGTAATGGGGCGAAAGGTAGCTACACTTGTGAGAAAGAATCAGTCGGCCGGTGAAAAAACGGTTAGCTTTGATGCCTCCAACCTTTCGAGCGGGGTGTATATTTACAGGTTATCAACCGCGGGTGGCAAGCAGCTTACCAGGAAGATGATGCTTATCAAATAAGCTGATCATAAAGCGGATTAGAAATTTAAACGCCTTTGTCTGTAGTGGACGAAGGCGTTTTCTTTTTCACCAGTAGGCAAGCGTCAGTTACCTGAAATGAAGTCCCATCCACCGCCGACTTTTGATAGCTGTTGGAATGTTGATCTGCAATCATAAAACCGTTTGTCTTCATCAGTTCGACGAGTTCATCTGCCTCATACAGTACAAAATGGTGTCGTGTAAATTCAAGATGTTCAATAGAATGCCGGGGCCGGTGTCCAATCAGGAAGAGGCCTCCCGGTTTCAGTACCCGCTTAATTTCCTGAAGATGCGGTTCAGGTGGATTGAGGAAATAAATAACGTTATGCGCTATAATTACATCAAATTCGTCATTACTGAAGGGGAGAGCAGATGTCTCGGCGCATTGGATGGTGAGCTTATCTTCATCAATCAGAGTGGTGTTGCTTGCTTTGGCTTCTTCACACATGTCGGCAGAATAATCAACGCCGGTCAGGGTTAGCTCAGGTTCCTTTTGAATATATTGAGAAAAGTGTTTTCCGTTCCCAAAGCCGATTTCGAGAATGTTTTGGTTGGGTTTCAGCTCAAGAAGTTTAAAAGCCAGATCGTAGAGTCCCTGATTCGATTCGTTTAAAGCCCTGGCAACTTCGAGTCCGTTCTTGCCGGTTGGTTTCTTTAGTTGTTCCGAAAGTTCTTTGGGTTCCATCACAGATAATATACAAATGGGATGAAAAGAATTGGCGAGGGCCGATTTAATTTAGCCAACAGATTTGTACTCTTCGGTTTGATAATATTTTGGAACCGAATCGATTCGAACGTGCAGCCAGAATACTCCCAGTCCTGAGGTGCTTAGCCATCGCGGTTCTTCTCCGATGATATCCAACATCTCCGTGCCGGTACATTGCCAAAGCTTATGGACTTGTGATTCCGGCGCTTCACGGATAAAAGTACCGATATGAGCATATCCCGGATGCTCATCAACAGGGCAGGGGGCAATGAGTTGAGCATCATTCCCTAAATTCCTGAAGCTCACCACGTCCCGGTCTCTTTTGAAATAGGAGCTGAAGGTGTGAAAGTCCGGTGATTTTTTAGCGAGAAATTCACTGTTAAGTACATTGCATTGGTAATCCTGCTGCAGGTTGGCAGTCATCATGGGCGTGTTCTCCCAGAAAAAGGCCTCGTAACCCAAGCTGATCAGGTATTCAGTATAGAAAGATCGAAAGGGTGCTTCATTCTTTAACAGCATGAGAAATTGCTGATTTGAAATCTTAGCTCCGTCCTTTGAAATACTGAATCGTTGATTGTTTTCTCCGGACTCCAGTGCTACTACCTTCCACATCATTAGATAATACTTCTTTCAGGACAACAATTTTTCATACTCTTTTTCCAAAGGCATGTGGACTTTCCAAAATCCCTGAGGGGTATTTCCCTCCATCAGATCGATCAAAATTCCAAGGTGTGTATGCCAGCCTGCACCCACGCCGAGTTGTACTTCTTTTTCATCCGGTAATTGTCGGTGCGTCAAAACCAGCCTCACTTTTTCGCCTTCGGGGAAAAGCTCAAAAGTAACCTCAGAGCCGGTACCATCACCCTCAGCCCAGGTATAACTCAGTAAATGAGGTGGCTCACACTGTATAACCACACCATGAGAAGTATCTCCTTCTTTGAGATCTTTATACTTTTCCGGCCACGGATCTTCCTCCGGAGATAACCGTGTATGATTGAATTCATGGGTAACTTTCCCACCTACTTCTGTCTCCACATCACCGGCCGACAACCACTTTGCTTTCAATTCAGATCTGGTGAGATATTCCCAAACTCGTTCAGCAGGGCCGGGCAGCAACCGTTCAAAACGTACAGTTCCCGGTTCGGTAAATACACCTTTCTTATTGTTCATAGCTGCTCCATTAACTTGAGGTTTCATCGATGTCGTTCAGCAGGACTTCCAGGGTATCCAGTTTTTCATTCCAGAACTTGCGGTAGCGTTGTGTCCATTCCATTACATCCTGAAGCTTTCGGGTGTCGGCTCTGCAAAAACGTTTGCGACCCTGTTGCTTGATTATCACTAAACCGCATTCATTCAAAATTTTCAAATGTTTGGATACAGCAGGGCGACTCATGTCAAACTTCTCGGCTACATCGTTTACGGGGAGCGATTGACCGGCAAGCAAGTCTATGATTTGTCTGCGGGTTGGGTCAGCAATGGCCTGGAAAACATCCTTAGACATAGAAATTAATTTAAGTAACTGATTGGTTACACGAATATATGTGTAACTAATTGGTTACGCAAATTAAATTTACAGTCGTGAATTATTTCAGAATGGTATAGGGGCGAAGGACGGGTAAAGCCAGTAAATTAACCTTGGGTCAGTAGCACTATGGCATCATCAAGGGCGGCTACGGAGTGAGACACTTCAGCCGGTATGTCCACTTCCTGATGCTTTTTAAGGCGAATGTCTTTCTTTTCCTGGTGGTAAATCACTTCACCTTCCAAAACAAGCAATTTGGTAGGGTGATGGGCTTTGTGGTCTTCCAGCTTCATTCCCTTATTAAAGCCAAATAGGAGAACTTTAAAGTGATCTCCGATATGAAAAGATTTGGCTACCGGGTTTTTGGCTGTCTTAAGCTGTTCTTTAATGGCTTCTACCGTCATAACTCCATGGTTAAGTGAATGTGCTTAAACATCTTACAAAATTGGGCGGACTTTTGCGAAATCATCCGATTATTCATAATCGATTTAAACTCCCGGTTTAGAGGTCCTGACATCAATTGGCTATAGGATCAGATCTTATTTTCCCTGAGATCTTTATGGAGTGAAGCTTCTTTTAGCTTCCGGTGTTGTACAAGGTATTTCAGGTCATTTCGGTTATCGTACATCAGTTGTTTGTGGTAATAGTTGATGTATTCACACACGCCAAACAGGTTTGCGAAAACCGCCCAGCCTATGAGGTTATCGGTCGAGAGAGTTTTACCTGAGACAAACCATTGAATGACCAGAACTACGGGTATCAGCGCTATCATAAGTTGGTTCTGTCTCTTGAAACTACGGAACCGGGAGAGGGCTGTACTTTTAAAAACCGGCCGTTCTGTTAATACGGAATACTTTATCCACCAATAATAGGTGCCCTGGAACAGGATAAAGCACATCACAAATAATCCATAAGACAAGAAAAGGATGTCGTACAGAGAGTACTGGAAGTTGAGAAAGATCATAATTCCAAAAAACATAACTACATTCATTCCCTCGACCTGGAAAGTCCATTGAAGTCGGTTGATGAGTCGTTTTTTGAAATTTTTATTGATCATAAAAAATAAAAGACTACATGGTGCTGCTAATTACTCATTTATAAATCACACCATCTTTCATCACAAAAGAAACTCGCTCCATGGTTGTTACATCTTCGAGTGGATTTTTATCGGTAGCAAAAATATCAGCCAGTTTACCGGTTTCAATAGAGCCGATTTCAGCTTCCATTCCCAGAACGGTAGCCGCTGTCATAGTAGCACTTTGAATGGCTTCCATAGCGGGCATCCCAACCTCGGTCATGTATTTGAATTCTTTTCCATTCAGTCCGTGTGGGAAAACTCCGGCATCGGTACCGAAAGCAATTTTCACCCCGCGTTTGTAGGCATCAGCGAAGGTGTTTTGTATCATCGGGCCGATTTCAAGGGCTTTGGGCACTACCAATTCAGGATAGTATCCATCAACCTTTGCTTTCTCGGCGACCCATTTTCCGGCTGAAATAGTGGGGACGTAATAGGTTCCTTTTTCAATCATCAAATCCATGACTTCGGGAGTCATCTTGGTTCCGTGCTCTATAGTACGTACTCCGGCTTCAACAGCTCGTTTCATACCTTCAGCTCCATGGGCATGGGCAGCCACGTGCATACCATACTCGTTAGCTGTTTCAACAATAGCAGTAAGTTCGTCCATGAAAAACTGAGGAGCATCTCCGGATTTAGCCACACTCAAGACTCCTCCGGTCGCCGTAATCTTGATATGATCCGCACCGTTCTTGTATCGCTGACGAACGGCTTCACGGGCTTCTGCCACCCCATTCAGTACTCCATCAATCGGGTCCGGACTTCCCATCAGGTCTTTTTTCCAGCCGTTGGTTGGGTCGGCATGCCCCCCGGTAGTTGCCAGTGATTTTCCTACGGTGATGATACGCGGCCCATCCACAAATCCGCCTTTAATGGCATCCCGAAGCGCAATGTTTACGCCCGATCCACCGAGTTCCCGTACGGTCGTGAATCCTGCCATTAGCGTTCTTTTTGCGTATTGGACCGAGCGGAAGGCTTTATCGGCATCATCGAAGGTGAAGGGTTCTAAATACTTTTGGGGGCTGGTTTCACTTTCAAGGTGAACGTGAAGGTCGATGAGTCCCGGCATTACGGTTTTGGATTTCAGGTCCACCACCTCATCATTTCTGTTCCCGGAAACATATCCGTTTTCAACCGCAATAATCTTGTTGTCTTCAACAATGATGCTGACCTCACTCCGGGCTTCATCCGAAACTCCGTCTATGAGTGTACCCGCATGGATGATAGTTCGTTGAGCAAATCCAGAAGAAGAAATCAGAAGTGAAATGAAGAATGTGAAAATAATATGGCGGAATTTCATAGGAAGTATATTTGGTTAGGTAGTGTGGCGCAATATAGGTAAATGAACCTAAAGAAAAGAGTTAGAGACATGTGTAAGGTTGAAACAAATTTTAGCGGTTCATCATACGTTTTAGAGTGTTTTTTGTGGTAGTTTTAGTCGGTTTCAGAAAAAAGAAAATTCATCAACAATGACGGTTTTATTATTCATCATAGGGTTAGTTACGCTGATTGTGGGAGCAGAATTGTTCCTGAAATCGGTAGATAAGTTTGGCTTGGCCTGGAGTGTATCTCCGGTTGTAATGGGGTTGACGGTCGTAGCTTTTGCAACCGGCGCTCCTGAGCTGGCTATCAGTTTACAGGCCGCTGCCGAAGGTAAACCGGACCTTGTTTTGGGGAATATTCTGGGCAGTAACATTGCGAACATCCTATTGATTCTTGGTATTGCGGGATTAGTAAAGCCACTTCGTATAACGAATCGGATTATCAAAATTGATGTCCCTGTAGTTATTGGAGCCAGCATTCTGCTCTATGTTTTGGCTATGGATGGTTTACTTACCCCGGTGGATGGATTCATTATTTTCGGGGCTTTGGTTGCCTATTCTATATTCATGTACAGCCAAATCAAAAAAGATCGCCGGGATAATAAACTAAAGAAAGAAGAACAGCCGGAGTTGGACGAGCCGTTAACCACACTTTTTTATGGGAAGTATATTTTTCTGCTTTTGGCAGGATTGGTACTTATAGTGATGGGCTCCCGATGGATGGTGGAATCAGCCGTAGAAATTGCCGGTATCCTTGGTATTTCCGAGCTTATTATAGGGCTTACCATCGTTTCCATTGGTACATCACTGCCCGAAGTAGCTACTTCTCTTTCGGCTGTTCGGCGGGGTGATTCTGATACGGCCGTTGCCAACGTGATGGGGAGTAACCTGTACAATATCCTGCTTACCCTGAGCCTGACCATTATTGTTGCTCCCGGAGCTTTAGACGTATCCATGGATGCCATCAGGCTCGACTTACCGTTTATGGTGATTGTTGCTGTGGCCTGTTTACCGCTTTTTTGGCCGGCTAAGGAATTGGGAAGGCCGGAAGCCGTCGGATTCCTCTTTTATTACGCTGCGTATATGGCCTACCTTGTACTTATAGCTATGCAGAATCCATATAAAGAAACAATGGAGTGGGCGATGATCTGGATTATCATCCCGCTTACAGTTCTGTTGATAGTTATTAAGTTCATAACTGATTATAGGAAGAGAAAAAGGGGTCTTGAACGTAGTTGAGTTTTACAACCTGAATTGAGCTAATTCTGTTGCTTTTCATCCCCCGATTGCTATATTTGGTTAGAGAGAATATTTCGGGTCATGAAAAAACTACTTCTAATATCCTTTTTTTCTGCACTTTTGGTGTCCGGTTGTGACTTATTTAACAGCGGGGATTCCTCAAAAAAGAAAATACCAGCATTTGAATGGAGAGAAATAAATTATTTTACTTCAGATTCAATCACTACAGTAAATACTGACAGCAACGGTGATTTATACGTGGGGCTGAAACGAACCTGGTATGTCTCAACTGATACAGGAAGAACGTTTCAACGGTTTCGAAAACCTGATTCAACCTATTTTAGCAGAATAGAAAGAAGAAATGATACCTATTATGCAATAGGTGAAGTAGATGTTGAAGATGTTTTTTGGGGGTCTCCTATAACGGTAGCTAAACAGGAAATCTATAGGTCAAAAGATGGAAAAAATTGGGAGAAAGTAATCGGGCCCTTTAAAATGTATGATATCGCTTTTGATAATGATAATTATATGTACATATCCAAATTAGAAGGAGTGGTTACGGTTAACCTGACGGATAAATCCAAATATCATTCCAATTTTTATCGCAACAGTTGGTGGGGAAGTATTGTTGACGTTGTCGCTACAAATAGTAAAGGTGACATTTTCGCAGGTTGTCGGGGAGGTATGTTTAAGTCCAGTGACAGAGGAGAGACTTGGAACAAAATAACCAACTCAATTGGTAAAGATTACGATGACATCAATTTTTTGGAGGTTGATGAGCAAGACCGAATTATTTCAATTGCGGTTCGGAGGCTTTTAATCTCTAATGACGATGGGCAAACCTGGGAAAAATTAAGAGAACTTGATAGTTATAATAATTTACAGGATGGTAGAATAAAAACATTTGAGGGTGTGTATCCAACAAATATGGATATCATGTCGAATGGATATTTGTATTATGCCTCAAGTTTTGGAGTTAATATTGCACATCCGGATTCTATGACTAAGTTCTATAATGCAGGGCCGGAGGGGTATGACTACGACTCACCCTTTCCCTATGGAGAAATTGAGACGTTTTCAAACGGTGATGTACTGGTTTATAACTCAAGGAGAATACTTTTTGGGAAAAGAAACCTGAACTCAGAGTTCTGGATAAAAAGGCTCTAAGTTATATATGCTACTTCTTGTAATGCGGCGCATAATTAACTTCCAAAATATCCAGCCGCTCAAAGTGGGTTTGTAATCGCGACCAGAATTCCAGCCAGTTTTTATTTTCTACGGGAGTCCATAGCACTTCTGATAAAGCAGTAGCCCTTGGATAAGCCATGTATTCTACCTTGTCTCCGGAATGCATGTATTCCGTCCATACATTCCCCTGTGCCCCTAACACATACTTGGCTTCTTCAGCAGAGAGTTCTTCAGGAATAGGTTCATAGAAATAAACATCCTTCAGGGTAGTAAATCCGCCAATGGCCAAGGGCTCTGTTTCTGGTTCGGCTTGGTAATGATCATAATAGTTGGAGTCCCAGGGAGTCATGATGACATCGTGATTCATTTTAGCCGCTTCGATACCGCCTTTTTCACCCCGCCAGCTCATAACGGTGGCCCGGGGAGCTAAACCACCTTCCAGTATTTCATCCCATCCAATAATCTGCCGGCCGTGTTCATTTAAAAACTTCTCAATACGGCTGATGAAATAACTCTGAAGTTCATGTTCGTCTTTCAGGCCTTCCCGCTTTATTACTTCCTGTGCAATCGGGCTTTCTTCCCATTGTTTTTTGGGAGCTTCATCTCCGCCAATGTGAATATAAGTGCTCGGGAATAACTCCATCACTTCAGCTAATACGTACTCCAGGAATTCAAATGTTTCTTCTTTGGGGCAGTAAATATCTTCAAAAATTCCCCATGTAGGCTGCACGTGATATTCTTTTTCAAAACACCCAAACTGAGGATAAGCTGCTAATGCCGCTGAAGAATGTCCCGGCATTTCTATCTCCGGGATAATGGTGATATTTCGTTTCTCAGCGTAGGCAACTACTTCCCTGATTTCTTCCTGGGTATAAAATCCACCATATCGCACATTATCATAAATACCCGTTCCGTATCGGCCAATCAGGGTTGAATCCCTCCAGGCCCCAACTTCGGTCAGCTTGGGATATTTCTTGATTTCGATCCGCCAGCCCTGGTCCTCGGTCAGGTGCCAGTGAAAACGGTTCATTTTATGCATGGCCAGCAGATCGATGTATTTCTTTACAAAATCGGTGGGGAAGAAGTGGCGGGCTACATCCAGGTGCATACCTCTATACTGAAACCGGGGATAATCTTTAATGGTAACAACCGGCAGTGTCCACTCCTGATTGTTAGGAGCCAGCGAAGGGAGTTTATGTTCTATAACCGGATCAAAAAGCTGGCGAATAGTCTGTATGCCATAAAAAAGACCAGCGGTTTCCCGAGCTGAAATTCTGACTTCATCTTCCGTAACCGACAGCGTGTAACCTTCCGGGTGTTCAACTTGGTTATCTTTATCGATGATCAGGAAAACAGCCGTATTCGTATCGGTTCGGGTTTCCTCAAAAGAGATGGAATGATCCATCCAGGTAGCCGAGTAAAGTAAATCAGCCAGATACTCGCCCAGAAAATGCATTTCTTCGGTGTCTTCGGAGAGATGAATGGTGGTAAGTCTGTCCAGTTCAAAAAGTCCGTCTCCGTATTCCACTGAAACAGGTTTGGGGATGATGGAAACGGTTGGCTCTGCCTGGAACCCGTATAAGGATTGAACGGTAAATAGGAGAAGAGCGCCAATTAATGCCTTTTTCATAATCTGTCAGGTCTGTGTTCAGTAATTTTGACCGACAAGATAGCATTTATAGACTTTTTATTTTTTGGCTTGCTCCTCTTTTTCTTTGAGGATGTAATTTGCGTACAAAAACTCCAAGGCCGAGGCTTCAAAGCCTTTCCAGTTTTGTATGAGTTCCTGAAATCTTTTTTCCGAAGTGTTATGCGGGTCTTCTCCATAGCTCCAGATAATCCAGCGGCGCAATCCTTTTTCTTCACCGCTTTTTTTGTTGGATGGGAAAACGGCATCGGTGCGTCCACGCATCATCATTAAATCCTGCCCCGAGGTGGGACCAATTCCCTTAATACTTGTGAGTTCATCGTAGCAGGTTTGTGGATCGCAGGTGCTCAGGTGCTCCATATCCACTTCTCCGGCAACAATATCGTTTGCAAGGCCAACCAGATACTGTCCCTTGCGAAGAGTGGGGCCTAATTTCCGAATGTTGGCAGGATCGGCTTTCATCAGTTGGTGGGGGCGGGGCCAGGCCGGCAGCGATTTCTTCCCAAGCATCAGGGCCGTTCCATAAGTCTCCCGGATCCTGTACATCATTTTCTTGGCCGTGGGTTTATGGTTCATCTGCATTTGCACAATCCGGTACAGGATATCCTCGAACAAATTGGCGCGGGTCATGCGCTTTAACCCGTACAGGTTAGAAAGTTTGTCGCCGAGAACCGGGTCATTTTCAGCCTGATCATAAAGAGGACGAAGATCCATATCGGTACCGAAGATCTTAGTCAGGCTCTTATTGGCTTCTGCAATTTCCTCTTTCGACAATGACTCTTGCGTTTCAATGTGAAATTCCGGGCTTTCCGGATCGCCATTAAAAAAGACCGTTACGATAGCATCGGTTTCACCAATGGGGATAGGACGGGTGAATCCTTCCTCAAATATTTTTTCAGGTTCGTGTTCGTGATCAAAGTAAGACTCGATATCGAGACAGAGAAACCAATCGTGGGGAGGGATGGATTTTAGGGTCCAGGAGCTCATAGGGAATGGATGAAGGATGAAGTGATGGATAAAATGAAATTCAGTAAAGTGAGAGTACGATTAAGCACACATCAAATCAACTTTTTGAAAGGGAATAACATTTCATCCATTTTTTGAACCATGATTTG